>DATENU010000024.1:300000-430379 GCA_035274845.1 Chthoniobacterales bacterium | reverse complement strand
AGCGAGTTCAGCCCGTTCTGAAGCAGGAACGCCAGGGCCGCCACCAGAATCAGCGGCGTAAGTCGTTCCGGATGATGCTGGACCAACACCTCATCGATTACCCTCTTCGTCACCGCCGGAAAGACCAGCACCATCCCCGTCGCCACAATCGCGCAAGACAACGTCCCCAACGCCAGCCAGGGATAGCGGCGGAGATAGGCAAAGACGCGCGGGACGGTTTTCATTCCTTCTCCCAATCAAATGCTGGACTGTCGGGTCGGCAAAGCATTACAACTTTTTGGTTTCTTGTCAGATGGCAGAAACTGCGAGCTGAAAAATCCGTAGAAATCCCCGACCCCAACAAATGATTAAACTCGTGATAGGACACCCCGGAAAATGATTAGACCGTATCACTCTTCTCCTCCCGATCGGTATTGCCGACTCTTCCCCCACGCTATCACTGAGGTGACCGACGATTTGATCAAACGTCTGACCGCGCTGGCGGCTTCGATGTTGGTCAGGAAGGACATGAGCCCTATCCCGACAAAAATTCACGGCGCCGATCCTGCGCATGCTGGTTACACCTATTTTGGCCAGTTCATCGACCATAACCTCACTGAGGATGACACTCCGCTTAAGGAGAGCGGGAAACAAGAGCCTTGGGAAACGTTCAATCACCGCGGCCCGTGGCTTAACCTTAGCGGGATTTACAGCCCAACCTATGATCGCGGGAGGTGGAAAGAGTTATTTCAAAGCGATGGGCTCAGTTTTCGGTTGGGTAAGCCCGCTATCGATGGCAAGAAATTCGACCTGCCCTTAGACCGGAAGGGTTTTCCCGTAATAGCGGACGAACGCAATAACGAGAACATAATCGTGCGTCAGATCCACGTCATGTTCCTAAAGCTGCACAACCTTGCGATTAAGGAACTGGAGAAACGGCGCGGTCTTACGGATGCAGAAAGGTTTGCCAAGGCTCGACGGCGGGTGTGCTGGCAATATCAGTATTTGGTGCGGCACGATTTTCTCCTTCGCACGTGTCGAAAGAGCGTTTTCCATGAATTGGTGGAAAAGAACCAGAGCCAAATCGATTGGTCGAAGGGTTTTTCCATACCAATTGAATCGGCGCAAGCGGCGCTTCGCTTCGGTCACAGCATGGTTCGGTCTACCTACCAGATTAATCTTTCGCACTCCGATATCGCTCTTCGTGACCTCTTGTGTAGCGGAGAGGCGCGAGCTCTTGAACCTGATGAGGTAATCCACTGGCCAACCTTCCTTACTGGAGAGCCGGCCATGCTTATTGACACAGCCGTCGTTCACCCCCTTTTCGGACTCGAGAGTAAAGATATTCATTCTTTTGTGGACAGTCCGATGCCACACCTGCCGCATTCATTGCCTGTGCGAACACTCCTTCGGGGGGCCCAAAACTGCTTACCAACCGGGCAGGACGTTGCCAAAAGAATGGGAGTACCGCTGCTCGTCATCCCTGCGGCCCGAAACATCAATGGTTTGACCTACGATCCAGGCGCGCACCTGCGATCAACCGGATTCACCGAGGCAACCCCCCTGTGGTATTACCTGCTGCTAGAAGCGGAGGTTAACGAAAAAGGCGCGACCCTGGGCGAGTTGGGAAGCCGCTTGGTCATTGAAACCGTGAATGGTGCTTTACGGAACGATCCTGACTCCTATTTGTCACAGAAACCAGATTGGACTCCGAAGCCTTGGAAAAAAACAGGCAAACCAGTCCTGACTCTGCTTGATCTCGCCGTTCTTTTAGGGGCGTGAACGATTGCAGGCGCTGCGCCCTTCCACACAAAGCGCAGCCCGGTTAACTCGTCGCCAAGGCGGATGGCGAAGTACCATCGCGAATCTATTTGGCGTATGGAAACCACGCGCCTTTAAAGATAGCTTCGGCTGGTTTAATCATTCGCGCCGGCATTGGGAGTTCCATACGGTCATCGGGCAGGACGATCACTACAAGCTTTTGCCGCTTCTCCTTGTCGTCTTCATTGAAAACCCTGAATTCGACATCTGTGGGAATCGGTGCGAAGGCCGTATCCCGATCTCGATTTTCTTCTAGATAGAACCGGTCTTTCGCGAAGCTTTCGCGGGCATAGGCGTGGTCAGTCCGACATCGTTCCCTTTCGGCGGGATTATCCCGCATTTTTTTGCAAAAATCCCAGGTAGCTTGTTCACACGCGTCTGGATCGAGCCAGTGGTCCATAATCTTTTCCTTTGGTTAATGTTTCACTGCAGTAATTAAATCCTGGCGACTGTCCGTTGTTGCCACCCGAGGCAATTCCAGTCTCAGGGCGCCAACCGTCGCTTCAATTTCCTTGGCCAGCTGCATGAACTGGGCGTTCGACCGGATGGAATCAAATCTGGGATCGAGCAGCATACTGCGGTATGCTCGCCAGCCGGCATCGCGAGCCGCCCGCAGCCGCTCGATAGCCTGATCGCCCTTGCCGGAAGAAGCTTCGATCGCAGCCAGGCGATACAAGACTTCAGGATGCCCTGGTGCTGCCTCCAGGGCGGCAAGCTCGAGGTGCTCCGCGGCTGCCAGGACCAAACCACTGTTGTTCGAATCGCCCTTTTCTTGGAGCAATCGACCTAAAGCGGATTGATACGTCATTGCTCCATAGGAATGGCGCCCGCCGTCCGGGTCGCCGCGGGACAATTCCGCGTAAAGCTTTTCCGCCGCGGGAAAATTTCGTGAGAAGAATTCGATGAGCGCGGCAATTTGACGAGGGTAGACCGATTCGGGATGGCGATCCTTGTTCTCAGCGCAAAGTGCGCGGGCGCCATCGAAATCTCTGTTGAGCAACTTCAGATGGCACAAGCCTACCCAACCGTCCGGCAGTTCAGGATATAGCTCGAGGGCCCGCCGATAGATGGCTTCCGCCCTCGCGTCTTCGCCCAGATCTGTCCAGCAATCACCAATGATCCATACATCTTCAGCCGGACGGCGCTGCCATTGCGCCATGATACTGAACCAGGCGAGCGCCCTATCCGGATGGCCGAGAATTCGCCAAAGGCTGCCACTCAGAGCGATCGCGGGAACGTCGGGGCCGCTGAGCTCAATGGCGCGGACGATTTCGTCCAGCGAATGAGCGGGATGTCCGGTGTGAAAAAGGACACTGGCGAGGGCGCGGTGCGCCTCGCCCGAGGTGGGATCGAGATCCGCAGCTTCGCGGGCCGCCTTATCGCCGGCGGCCAACAGCTTGGCATCGTAAAGATAATGTGTCCGCGTGGCGATCGCTCGGGCGAATTCAGTGCGGGCCAAGACCGACCTTGGCTCCGCCTCAGCAGCTTTCCGAAAGCAGTCGATCGCACGCGCGAGATCTTCCGCTGATTGGCGTTGGGTCAGTTGCCTCCCGGCCAAAAGCAAATCGCGCGCTCGCTCGTTGCGAAAAGCAGGATCATCGTGCGCGGCAATCACGTTCTCCCAGCTAGTTTGATCAAGCAATGAGTAAAGTTCGTCAATTTCGCTCTGACTAAAGTCACTGGCTACAGCAAGGTTATGGACAGTTTTAACGCGGCGAAAGAGAAGATTGCCTTCTCCGTCGGTCGCCCGAAGCGAAACGCTGACGCCTCCGGCAACCGTTCGATAAGTCCCGGACAATACCGTGCGCGCGTTGTAGGTCCGGGCGGCGATGCGAATGTTGGCGACGCTGCTGAACGCGTTCGAAGTGTCTTGCGCGCTTGCCGCGATGACACGCGCCGGCCCTTTGCGTTGCAGGTTTAGCCCTAGATTATTGCCGAATCGTAAAGCGCTCTCGGGGTCCGCCTTCGCGTGGTCGAGATCGAGCAGCGGCAAAACGACCACGGAATGTTGGGTGAGCGTTTGTTCCAGAAGAGCTTTCGCTAAATGTCGTGTGTGAGTCTGGCGCACAAGGACCACCGCAACGAGGAGTAGGCATGCGCCCAGCATGGCGGCGAGTTTCGGATTTCTTCGCGACCAGCGCCACGCTCGAATGGGCGGTAAGATTCGCCGCGCCAAGATTGGCCGGCCTTCAAGCCAGCGTTCCAAATCTTCGGCGAGATCGTGGGCGGAGCGGTAGCGCGCGGGAGGTTCGCGTTCCAGGCAGCGGGAGCAAATGGTTTCCAAATCGCGGTCGGCGAGTTTGGAGAGGGTACGGAGTTTTGGGGCGGGGGATTCGGCGGCTTGGCGGATGACGGAGAGGGCGTGGGCGCCGAGGAACGGAGGCCGGCCGGCTAACAGCTCGAAGAGGATGGCGCCGAGGCTGTAGACGTCCGCTGTCGGTTTTAGTTCGGCGGCAGAGTGGCTGGCTTGCTCGGGGGCGATGTAACCCGGGGTGCCGAAAATCGTGAGGGTGCAAGTCAGGTCGCTGGCGGTGTCGAGCCATTTGGCTAGGCCGAAGTCGCTCACGAGCGGTTCGCCGCGGCCGTCGAGGAGAATATTTCCCGGCTTCAGGTCACGATGGAGAATGCCGCGGCTGTGCGCGTATTGAACGGCGCGCGCGACTTTGGCGACGAGCGCCACGCATTGGCGCGGTTCCTGGCGCAAGGCGGGTGCGACTTGTTGCAGCGTGCCGCCGGGCGCGAACTTCATGCTGAAGAACGGGAGGCCGTCCTCGCTTTCGCTCACTTCGTAGATGGGCAGGATGTTCGGGTGATCGAGGCTCGCCGCGGCCTGGGCTTCGCGGCGGAAACGGGCAAGGGTTTCGCGCGAATCGGAGTGATAGCTCAGGACCCGTTTCACCGCGACGATCCGGCGCGAATGGCGTTGCCGGGCGCGATAGATCACACCCATGCCGCCACGGCCGATCTCTTCGAGAATTTCGTAATTGCCGAGCCGCCAGTTCTGGTCGGGCAAATTCACCTCGGCCAGAATGTCGGTGAGCGTTTCCGACTCGCTTTCGTCGGCCGGATCGAGCCCGGCTTCGAGCAGGCAGCCGACGCAAAGCCCGCCCGCGATGTGCGACGACGAATCGCAGTGCGGACAAGGCCGAGGATCAGCGAGGACGCTCGCGATTGAATCGGAAAGTCCCGTGGAGACCGTTTTCATCACGCGGTAGCGGATTCGGCGGCGAGCACGCCGCAAAGGTGGCGAATTTCGTCATCGACCTCGGCCGGATCGGCCACGGTTTCAGCGACTTCCTCGCGGAGAAGCTCGCGGTAACGTTGCCGGAGCCGGTGCACGAGCCGTTTCACGGTGGCTTCCGGAGCGCCGAGAGCTTGAGAGAGATCGGAGTACGAGACGTCTTCGCGTTCGGCGCCGAGGCAGGAACGCAGCGCTTCGAAAGCGCGCAGCTTCCCCTGGCTTTCACACTCTTCGCGCAGCCGCCGCACTGCGTGCTCGACGACGGTGGCCGCCCAACGCAGATCGAAAAGCCGTTCGGCCGACCATGATTCGAGCGCTTTTGCCGGAACGGTGAGCTGCGACGGTGCCTCCGCCATCCAGTCGTCCCACGAAACAAATTCCACGTCGCCGCCTCGCTTTCGAGCGTGGCGTTTTTCGGCGGCGTCGTTCAGGAAATTCTGGAGCGACTTGAGCAGGAGCGAGCGGAACCGGCCCCGCGCCGGGTCTGCATGCCTGAGCCAATTACCCTCGAGCATCATGAGAAAAAAATCCTGGGTCAGATCCTGGGCGTCTTCGGGCGAATGGCCCCGCCGGCAGACGAAGGAAAAAATCGGGCGCCAATAAAGACGGCAGAGCTCCGCCAGCGCCCGGCGCGCCTTCTGATCGTCGCCTTCGAGATCGGCCGAGGTCAGGATTAGACTCCAGCGCGTGGTGGCAAAATTTCTGGGTGCGCCGCCTTCTTCCGCGGCAAGGCTGGAGTTCACAGGCTGGGATGATGATTTTCCGTTCCATGTAAGACAAGCCTAAACCTAACGGATTGCGCCGCCCGCCTTTCCAAAATCAGGGCACTCCCGGACAGGACCGTTCTTCTTTCCTACGGAAACGGAGCAGCCAAGTTCCGGAGAAACCGCAGGCCGAGAACTTTTCTCGCGGCGTTGTCCGGAAAAACGCATCATTCCAAGGCCGCGATCCAGGCGTGCACGAAATGACGCAAAGCAAACCAGCCAGCGTGGGAACCCCGGCCGCGACAAGCGGGAGCGGCAGGAAGCGAAACGTTCTCTACGGCTTTTGGTAAACGTCGAAATTGACGACCTGGTTCTTGCCAAGCAGATCTTTGTATTGGACCTGCGTCGTTCCGAGCTTCACGAACCCGGATGGACCAGGCGAACCCTGTCTCATGAGGAGCGTGGCGCCCGAGACGAGACCATCGCCGGCGGGCCCCTGAGGACCAGCCGGACCGGTCGCTCCAGTATTGCCGGTGGGCCCCTGCGGGCCAGCTGGGCCGGTCGCTCCCGTTGCTCCCTGTGGCCCTTGAGGTCCCGCAGGACCGGTTGCACCCGGCCCGCCTTGCGGGCCAGCAGGTCCTGTCGCCCCCTGGGGACCTTGGGGTCCTGTTTCGCCCTGGGGACCTTGCGGCCCAGTCTCGCCTTGCGGACCTTGGAGGGTGCTGATGTCAGCAGTGCCGAGCTGCCCATTGGCGCCGATGACGACAGGCTGGGGGTCGGTGATGGTTTGACCATTTATGCCCGCGATGAAGGTGGAAGAGTGAACGCCGGGCCGCCCCAGCCGGATGGTGCCGGCCTCGCCTGCGGCGCCGAGATTACCGATGAGGATATTATTGCTTCCGGTGGTATTGAAACCTGCGCTGTCGCCGAGCGCCAGGTTGTTACTCCCCGCGGTGTTATTGGAGAGGGCCTGAAGACCGATGGCGGTATTCCGATTTCCGGTGGTGTTACCGTTCAGGGAAAGATAGCCGATCGCGGTATTCCCGTTTCCGTCCTGGTTGCTTAGGAGCGAATAGCTGCCGGAGGCGGTATTTTGCTGTCCATCAACATTGGATGAAAGCGAAAACATTCCCGTAGCCGTGTTGAAGTTGCCGGTTCGATTATTAAGAAGCGCATAGCTACCCGTCGCCGTGTTTTGTTGCCCCTCCGTGTTGGCGAAAAGCGCATTGGCTCCCGTGGCCGTGTTGAAGTTGCCCGTGCTATTGCTATAAAGCGCCTGGAGTCCGCTGGCGGTGTTTTCGGAGCCGTCCATATTGCTGAACATCGCGGAACGGCCGATGGCGGTATTGGAGAAGCCGTTGGCAAGGCTGAAAAGCGCATCGTCCCCTTCCGCGGTATTGTCATTGGGGTAACCGCCGTCCGGAGCTGGCGTGACCGCTTTCGCCGCCGAGAAAGCCATAAATAAGAGACTGGTCACGAGGAGCACGGTGCGCCGCGGCGAATGGGCACTCCGTCCGCTGGAAGATGGAGTTACAGTCTGGGGATTAGTTAGGTGCGACATAGAGGCCTTTCTTTTGCGGGCGCTTGATTGTTGTAATTTTCCGAGCGGGTAGGCA
The DNA here is from genome assembly GCA_035274845.1 of Chthoniobacterales bacterium. Classification (NCBI taxonomy): domain Bacteria; kingdom Pseudomonadati; phylum Verrucomicrobiota; class Spartobacteria; order Chthoniobacterales; species Chthoniobacterales bacterium. The sequence goes on along the minus strand of DATENU010000024.1, from coordinate 423,018 downwards.
AGCCGATTCTTGCTTTGGGAACTAAATTGAGGGCCGCGGCACGATGGAATGGTTGCCGGTCCAACGCTCGACCGTCCGGGCGCCTTGCCCTTCGCGAGACATCAGGCATTCTTCAACCAGACGCGAGTTCTCGAAGATGACACCTGAATATTCCGGCGATGTCGTTCGCCTCGAGCAGATCGAAGTGCTCGCCCAGATCGGCGTGCCGGATGAGGAGCGCTCCAAGCCACAACGTCTCACCATCAGCGTTACCTCCTGGCCGAAGACGCAGGCGGCGGAGCTGAACGACGACATCAACCAGGCGGTGAATTATGCCGAGGTTTGCGATGAAGTGAGGAGGTTCGTCCAAGGCCGGCGCGATCGGCTCGTCGAAACGCTGGCAGACGCTCTCGCCCGGCATCTGCTCGCAAAGTTCGCCCTCCGTCGCGTCATGATCGAGCTGCGAAAATACATTTTGCCCGGGGTCGAATTTGTTTCCGTAACCGTGACGCGCGAGCGTCCGATGTAACCATGCGCCACGGACCATTCGAGAAACCACCGAGCGAAACGGCGCAGCTCTACAGCGAATCGGTCTCGATCGATTGGCGCCTCTCCGCCCACGATATCAAGGGCTCGCTGGCGCATGCGGCCGCGCTGGTCAAAGCGGGAATCCTGACGAAGGAGGAGCACGACCAGATCAAAGCGGCCCTGACCGTGATCGAGGCGGAAATCGCCGCGGGCGATTTTCGCTGGGAGCGCTCGCTCGAAGATGTGCACATGAATATTGAGTCGGTGCTCACCCAGCGGATCGGCGCCGCGGGCGCGAAGCTGCATACCGCGCGCAGCCGGAACGACCAGGTGGCGCTCGATCTGCGGCTCTTTGTGAAGGCGGAAGCAGCCGAAGTTTGCCGGCATTTGCGCGAGCTTCAGCGCGCGCTCCTGAATTTGGCGGAACGTTTTCAAAACACGGTCCTCCCCGGCTACACCCATTTCCAGCGCGCGCAGCCGATTGTGCTTGGTCATTATTTCCTCGCGCACCTCGAAGCGCTGGAGCGGGATCATGGCCGGATTCTTGATTGCGCACGGCGCGCCGACGTTTTGCCTCTTGGCTCCGGCGCCATGGCCGGCTCGACCATCGTGCTCGACCGCGAAGCAATCGCGCGCGAGCTCGGGTTTGCAAAGGTGAGCCAGAACAGCCTCGACGCCGTGGGCGATCGTGACTTCGTGGCCGAGTTTCTCTTTGGCCTGGCCATGATCGGGATGCATCTCTCCCGGTTCAGCGAGGAACTGATCCTGTGGAGCACGTCCGAGTTCGGATTCATTACGTTCAGCGATGCTTTCTCGACCGGTTCCAGCCTGATGCCGCAGAAGAAGAACCCGGACATGGCGGAGCTGACCCGCGGCAAGACCGGACGGCTCTACGGAAATCTTCTGGCGCTCCTCACCACCCTGAAGGGTTTGCCCATCTCCTATCAGCGCGATCTCCAGGAAGATAAACCGCCTCTTTTCGACTCGACTGCGACCGTAAAGGATGCGTTGCAGGTCTTTGCCGCGATGTTGCCGGAGCTGACGATCAACACGGCAGCGATGGAAAGCGCCGCGAAAGATCCGGGCCTTCTGGCGACCGACCTGGCCGAGTATCTCGTTAAAAAGGGAATGCCGTTCCGCGAGGCGCACGAAGCCGTGGGCAAACTGGTAGCGCGCGCATTCAACTCGAAACAGGCCTTGAACAATGTTTCTCTGCTCGAGATGCAGGAAATCTCCCCGCTCTTTCAGGATGACGTATTGAAGGTGTTCGATGTGCGCGCCTCGCTCGCCCAGCGGACGGCCGTCGGCGCTCCCTCGCCGGAAAACGTGGCCGGTCAGATCGCGCGCTGGAAGAGTCTTTTGTAGCGGCGGTCTCTGACCGTCGATTTCTCTCCTCATCAACACCGACGGTCAGAGACCGCCGCTACAGAATGCCGACGGTCGGAGACCGCCGCTACAGAATGCCGACGGTCAGAGACCGCCGCTACAGAACGCCGACCGCCGCTACAGAAGCATTCGCTTTTCAGCGCGCGCCCCATAACCTTCCGGCGTGAAAAACAGTTGGGAAACCGTTTCTACGCAGACGGATTTTCGGAATGACCATCTCGAGGTGGTCACGGAGGAAATTCGAAGTCCGGCGCAGGAGAAGCCGAAACGCTGGACGGTCGTCCGGCGTAAACAGGCCGTCATCATTGCGCCGATGACGGCGGACGGAAGACTCATCCTGATTCGACAGGAACGCATTCCGGTGCGGGCGGCCATTTGGGAAGTGCCCGGCGGTCAGATCGACGAGAAAGGCGAACCCACCGCCGAGTCGATTGCCGAGGTCGCTCTCCGCGAATTGCGCGAAGAGACCGGCTTCGAGCTCAGTGAAGGCGGAAGTCTGATTTCGCTCGGCGATTATTTCACTTCGCCGGGCTTCACGGACGAGCGTGGCTATTTTTTTCTGGCCCGGCCAGTCCGGGAATGCGCCGCCGGCCATGCTCACGAGGAGTCGGAATCGATCCTGGATTGCCGGGCTTTCAGCGCTGAGGAATTGCGCCGGATGATTGAGAACAACGAGATTCGCGACGCGAACACGCTCGGAATTTGTGTCCGGCTTCTGGCCCGCGGCTTTCTTTCGTTTGAGCAACGTTGATTTGATCCGATGGCACTGCGAAACGTCTTCAAATTTCGAGACCTGCCGGAGAGTGAGACCTCCAAGCCGTTTCTGGAGCATCTCGAGGACCTGCGTTGGACGATCGTAAAAATGGCGATCACGCTCCTGGTGGCAATGGTGCTCTGTTTCGTCTTTCGGACCACGCTGGTGCAAATCACGCAGCGCCCGTTGCGGGAGATCGATTCGAGCATTGGCGCCTTGCGCGCTCTCGGCATCACCGATTCTTTCACGATCTCGTTTCGGCTCGCGTTTTATGCGGGCATCGTCGTCTCCTTCCCGCTCCTTCTTTATTTCCTGGCCGAGTTTGTTCTGCCCGCGCTGACCGCGATGGAGAAACGTTTCCTGTTTCCGGCCATTTTCGTCAGCTTCGGTTTATTCCTCACCGGCGTTCTCGTCGCGTATTACTGGCTGATGCCGAAAGCGATTCTGTTCTTTTTTAAGGACACCCAATCGCTCGGCTGGGCGCCGGCCTGGACGGTGCAGGAGTATTATTCCTTCGTTACGCGCTTCACGATCGGCTTTGGCCTGGCCTTCGAGCTGCCGGTAGCAGTGCTGGCGCTCGTCCGGTTTGGGCTGGTCACTTACGAATTCATGGCTCGGACGCGGCCTTATGCGATTGTCCTGATCTTTATTCTGGCCACCATCATCTGTCCCACGCCTGATGTCCTGACGATGGTCGCCATGGCGCTGCCGATGTGTCTCCTCTACGAGAGCTGCATCTGGATCACCTGGTTCATGCGGCGAAAAGCGGTGAAGACCGCGGAGGGACGATCATGATCACTTCGCTGGCCGGCTATCACTTGTTCTTTGGGAGCGTGGCTTTCCTGGTCGGCGCGGTCGTTGGTTCTTTTCTTAACGTCTGTATCTATCGGTTACCGCTCGATCTGTCGGTCAACGAACCACGAAGGTCGTTCTGTCCAGCCTGCAAGAAACAACTCGCCTGGTATCACAATGTGCCGCTTCTGAGCTGGCTCTTTTTGCGCGGTCGTTGCGCGTATTGCGGGACGCCCATCGCCTTTCGCTATTTCGCGGTCGAACTGCTGACCGCACTTCTGTTTCTTTGCGCCTGGAAAATGTTCCCATGGCAAATGGCGCTGGCCTACTGGGTGTTCGTTTCTCTTCTCATTGCCGGCACCTTCATCGACTTCGAGCATTTCATTATTCCCGACGAAATCACGATCGGCGGGACCGTGGCTGGAATTGTCGCCAGCTTTGCCGTTCCCGCGCTGATGTCGGTCGACGGGCGGGTGAAGGCCCTCCTGATTTCGGCCGGGTCCGCCCTCCTTGGTTACGCGGTTTTGTGGGTTGTCCTCGAGGCTGGCAAAAAGGTTTTTGGAAAAAAGAGGGTCCGGCTGGACGCGCCGACGTCCTTTACCTGGACGCGAAAAGGAGAAGACGCCGATTTCGTGGTGGGTGAAGAGCAGGGGTTGTGGAGCGATTATTTCTCACGCGAAACGGATCTTCTCATCCTGCATTGCAACGAAGCGATGATTGGCGATCGCCATCTCGGCCCGGCAGATCTTCGCTTCCATTACAATCGAGTGAAAATCGGCGACGAGGAGCTGGAGCTTGATAACCTTGATATGATTTCGGGGGTCGTTCGTGAACTGGAGATTCCCCGGGAAGCGATGGGTCGCGGCGACTTAAAATTCCTGGCGGCGATCGGCGCCTTTCTCGGCTGGCGCGCCGTTCTATTCAGCGTTTTCGCCGGCTCGCTCCTGGGTTCGTTTGTAGGTCTCGGGGCCCTGGTCATCGGGAGACGCGTCTGGTCGTCAAAGCTGCCGTTCGGCCCTTACCTGGCCTTTGGGGGCCTGGTCTGGATGTTCTTTGGCGAATCGCTTCTCCGCTGGTATACCGGGCTGCTCAACCCCTAGGCGCCCTACTGCCCGTTGTTCGCGCAGTAGGTGGCATGGATCGCCCGGCTGATCTCGGAGAGCCGGTCTTGAATTTGTTCCAGGTATTCGTGGAGACCGAATTTGAAAACATCGCCGATGGTGGCGTAATCGAGATCGTAACGGAGACGCCCGGATAGCCGTTCGGCTTCATTAGTGTATTTCGTTTCGGCGGAGCCGGAGATGTGATGCAGGGCCGCGTCGAAGTAATCGACGCTGAAACGAATCGACCGTGGGAAAGCGGAATGGGTAATGATGAACTCCGCCACCTTCCAGGGGGCGACCTGCCCGAAATAAATCTTTCGGTAGGCCTCGAGTGCGCTGCACGATCGCAGAACCGACATCCACTGGATGGTGTCGATGTTGCCTCCCACTTTTTCGCCGGAGGGAAGAAGGATGTGATATTTGATGTCGAGCAGGCGCGAGGTGCAGTCCGCCCGCTCCAGCAGTTTTCCGATCCGGATGAAGTCCCAGCCTTCGCCGTGGGTCATCGTGGCGTCGGTGATGCCTTGAAAAAGGTGCGAGCCGGTGACGATGCGCTTGAAAAACTCGTAGGGGCTCGTGCGCACGAGCTTTTTCGCCGTGTCGCTTTTCACAAAGAGGTAGAGGCGGTTGATCTGCTCCCACATTTCACTCGAGATTTGCTCGCTGGTCGTGCGTGCATTTTCCCGGGCGCGCGTCAGGCAGGACAGGATCGAATTCGGATTTTTCTTTTGCAGGCTCACGAAGTCGATCACGGCCTTGCCATCCGGGGTCGGATAAAGGGAGGCGAAGAGTTCATTTTCTTCGAGTGAGCTCACGATCGGGTCCCATTGCTGGTTGGGGTCTGCTTCGTGTTGATTGGTCAGGTCGAGCAGCATCTGGAGATTCACATCAGCGATGCGGGCGTTGTTCTCCGCCCGCTCGATGTAGCGGCTCATCCAATAAAGCGAATCGGCGACGCGGCTTAGCATGGCGGTGTCGCAGCGCGAGTGGAGTAATGGAGTATTGGAGGAATGGGGAAAGCGTTTTTCATTTCAGCAACACTCCATTACTCCACCAGTCCATTCCCCCGCTTCTCCAGAACCCAGGTGTCCTTGCTTCCGCCACCCTGGGATGAGTTGACGACCAGCGAGCCGGGGCGCAACGCCACCCGGGTGAGGCCTCCGGGAACAATCGTTACTTTCTCGCCGTAAAGGATGAAGGGTCGCAGGTCGATGTGACGCCCCTGCATGTTGTCGTCACAGAAGGAAGGGGCACGGGAGAGCGGAATGACTGGTTGCGCGATGTAGTTGCGCGGATTCTTGCGCACCTTTTCTCGAAAACGCTCGCATTCGGCCTTGGCCGCCTGCGGTCCGATGAGCATCCCATATCCGCCGCTCTCGTTCACGGCTTTCACCACCAGCTCCGGAAGGTGTTCGAGAATATAGGTCAGGTCCTCCTTAACCGAGGCGAGGTAAGTCTGAACGTTGGGCAGGAGCGGATCTTCGCTGAGGTAATAGCGAATCATCTTCGGGACGAAATGGTAAACGGCCTTGTCATCCGCGATGCCGGTCCCAATCGAATTGGCGAGACTGACATTGCCGTCGCGATAGGCCTCGACGATCCCGGGAACGCCGAGGCCCGAATCTTTTCGAAACACCCGGGGATCGAGAAAATCGTCATTGATCCGGCGATAGATTACGTCGACCTGCTGATGGCCCTTCGTCGTGCGCATGAAGACTTTGCCGTCTTGGGCAACGAGGTCCCGGCCTTCCACGATTTCAATTCCCATGGATCGGGCCAGAAAGGAATGCTCGAAATAAGCGGAGTTGTATACCCCTGGCGTGAGGAGCACGATAGTTGGCTCATGTTTCGCGCGGGGAGCGATGTAGCGCAGGACATTGAGCAATTCCTGGCTGTAATCCTCCACCGGGCGCACCCGATATTGAGCGAGCAGGCTGGGAAACGTGCGCTTCATCGCTTGCCGGTTCTCGATGACGTAGGAAACGCCGGACGGACAACGCGCGTTGTCTTCGAGGACAAGATATTTGCCTTCCTTGTCCCGGATCAAATCGGTCCCGCAAATGTGAATGTAAACGTTGCGGGGCACATCGAAGTGCATGAACTCCGGGCGGAAATGCGCGGCTTCCCAGACGATCTGCTTCGGGATCACGCCATCGCGCAGGATGTTTTGCTCGTGATAAATGTCGTGCAGGAAAAGATTGAGCGCCGTGATGCGCTGAACGAGACCACGCTCGATCAATTCCCATTCTTCAGCCGGAATGATCCGCGGAAGGAGGTCGAACGGGAAAATTCTCTCCGTTCCCTGGTCGTCGTTGTAGACCGTGAAAGTGACTCCCTGGGTGAGAAAGGCAGAGGCGGCCAGGTTGCGTTTTCGTTCGAACTCGTCGCGGTCCATTTCCTTGAACCGTGCGAATAATTTGCTGTAATGGGGCCGCGCCACGCCCGGCCCGGCAAACATCTCGTCGAAAAATTCCCCGACCTCGTAGTCGGAAAAGAAATCACCCATAAAATTAGTCTGGCAGTGCGATAATTCGAAGCAAATGGAAACCCTGAGAGGAAACGCGGCTGAACACGAAAATGCGTGTGCCCGGGTGGCCACTCAGTTTTCGCAGCGCTGGCTTCGCAATTATGTGCGCGGCAAACTCCGCCACGACCGAATCTACTCGACCGCCTACGACCTGTTGCGCCGCTCGAACGATCCCATCCTGGATGTCGGTTGCGGTGTCGGCCTGCTGGCCTTTTACCTCCGCGAACGCGCCTGCCGCCAGCCGGTTCTCGGGCTCGACCTGGATGCGCGCAAGATTCGCTGCGGAAGCCGGGTAGCCGAGGCCCATTATGACGATGTCGATCTTCGCCACCAGGATGTCCTGGGAAAAATCCCTGGTTTCTCCGGCAACGTCGCTCTGTTTGATGTGCTTCATTATTTGCCGCAGACGATGCAGAACACCCTCCTGTTGCATCTCGCTGATTGCGTTGCCCCGGGGGGCCTTTTGATCATTCGCGATTGTCCGCGGGAAAGCCGCCCGCGTTTCTGGATGACCTGGATCGCGGAAAAATTCGCGCAGGCGATTTCATGGAATCTGAACGTCTCCCTTCATTTTCCATCGCGAACCGGCATCAACGGCATTTTCAGCGAATCCGAATTCGAGCGCGAAAGCCGGCCGCTTTGGGGAACGTCGCCTTTTAACAATCACCTCTTCGTTTTTCGCCGGGTCTAACGCTGCAACTACCGCGCGGGCTTGGTGCGAAGCTGCTCAGGACGGGGGATGACACAGCGATAGCCACGCTCGGCCAGCCCATTCAGGGTCAACTCCAGGCAGCGTGGATTGAATTCGGGATCTTTTTCTACTCGGTGTCCTTCGTGGAGAAGAAGGATCGCGCCCGGTTTCGCCTCGCGCAGGACTCTGGCTGCCACCACCTCTGGATTGCGCCGGACCGTATCCAAGCCACGGACCGTCCAGCCGATTAGGGCGAGCCCGCGTCGCGCGAGCTCGGGGTGAACAAACAGGTTCTTCAAGCCGGCTGGTGCCCGAAACAGCCGCGCGGGACGATCCGGACCAGTGCGCAGCAGTTCCGCACAAAGATCGATTTCCGCCGCCACCCGGGCCGGGCCGGCTGCCCAAAACGTTCCGCTCGGGTGAGTGAAAGTGTGATTCGCCAGCTCATGACCGCGGGCCAGGATCTCGGTGAGCAAACGCGGATTTTTCTCCGCGTGCGCTCCGATGACGAAGAAAGTCGCGCGCGCCTCGAAGCGATCGAGCAGGTCCAGCATGGGGATGGTGTGCGCGGGCGACGGACCGTCGTCGATCGTGAGCCAGACCTCCTGCTCGCTGGTTTGAAACGATCGCATGACCGGACCCCACCACTGACAATTGGCCCGGAGAGTGGCGTAGAGAAGCAGTAGGTGAGAGAGAAAGATCGGAGCGAGCGCAAAGACAAGATTTGTCCGGACGAGGAAAAATCCAAGACAGGGCGCGATAAAGACGAACCCCAAGAGAACGCGGCGCGCCCAGCGCGAATTATTCTGCTCGATCACTGGTGTCATCGCGAAGGGCCAGGATGGCTGCCGCTATCAGGTTCATCACTACGGAGATCAACCACACCGCGGCCATCTCCGCCGGCCAGGAGCCGTTCTTGAGGAGAGAGCAAGCCATCGCTGACGCTGAAGTGACGAGAAGCACACTTTGCGCGCGGCGGATCGGGATTGTCTGAAGAATTCCGCATACGCGCAGGCAGCCGATAAGCAGGGAATTGACGTAAAGAACGACGAGCCAAAAGAGCCAGACAAGAAAGACCAGAACGGCCAGCAACAATGTTCGTTGCCAAAACTTCAGCGCCTCCGGCATGAACTGGGCGAAGAACAAATAGCTGATCAAATAGATCGCGATCCCCGCGAGGCAGGCTTCGCCCCAGTTGTTTTCCGCGCGTCGGGCATCGCCGCCCTTAAGGCTCGCCAGCAGACGGAGCAGCGAAAAATAAAAATGCGTCCTCGGCTTAGCGGCTTGGTTCATCGGGTGAAAAAATCGGGACAAAGGCGAACCATTGGTCCCAGGAGCGCGAGACGGTCTCTTCGAGGACTGCGCACCATTTCGTGACGGCGTCGGCAATGTCGGACTCCCGGGCGTGGCTGGTACGGAGGACGGCGATCGGTTCGTAGACGACGATCTGGTAGCTGCGATATCCCGACCTCGCGATGAAGAGGGGATAGATCGGCACCCCCGCCACCTGGGCCAAAACAAAGGGGCCGTTCGGAAGCCGCACATTTCTTCCGAAGAGCGAAGCGGAAACCTGGGCGACTTCGCCATCTACCCGGTCGCCCTGGATGGAAACGATTTCTCCGGCGCGCAGGGCATTGAGCAAATCGAAGGAGAGCAAGGCGCCGCTGGTGTTGTAATCGACCTTAACCGCTCCCGCGCCCGTCTGTTCCAGCGAAGTGCTGAGGTGTTGCGCCGTCTGGCGATCTGGTTCGGGCGCGCGCACCATTCTGATTTCGCGGTTGAATTTTGCGGCGAACAAGGCCGCGCCGAGATCGTAGTTTCCCATATGCGCGGTCAGGAGAATCGCGCTCGGGCTGGCGCCGAGTTGCTCCAGCCATTTTGCGCCGATGATCTCGTAGGCAAACTCTTCCCGGTTCGTTTTGTAGAGGGCGGCGTCGGTGATCGTCCAGGCGAAGTTCCAGAGAGTGCGAAAGGCGCGCAGGTAATTCATCGCCGGCGTGGAACTGGGCAGGATGGCCGCGAGGTTCGCGACGACGGCGCGCCGCGCCGGAGCGGCGAAAAAGAAAAAGAAGAGGGTGAAAAAGAAAACGTTAACCGGGTAAAAGTAGAACGGCAGATTGATGGTCGCCCAGTCGAGATATTTTCTCCAGAAAACGCCTTTGACGGCGAAGCGGCCGAGCCGGGTGGCGGAAGAGCGTTCCATCACGCGCCTCGCAGAGGCGCGGCCACAGTCTGCGGCGAGTTGGCGTAGAGCAAATCCGGGCGCTGCCTGCGCCCGCTGAAAATCAGCCGAAGATTTGTCAGTTCCGCCCGCCACCAATGGAAGAGGCCTTTTCGGATCAGCTTCCCGACGCGCCGGTCGGGTACGAACCCGTCGTACAGTTCGCGCCAGCCCGCGTTGTGCCTTCCATAACAGCCGGTCGCCAGCCGCCACTTCGCCAGCGTGACCAGACGCCGATTGTAGAACTTCATCATCCCAGCGAACGCACGGCCCGCCTTTCCCTCGAACGGAAGGTGAAGAAATTCTCGCTCAGGATCACGGTAAACCGGGATGACCAGGCCAATAAAGTAGGTCCCGACATCAAGAAGAAGGGCGGCGGCCATCAGTTCGGCGTCGCCCATGTAATAGTACTTATCCTTGTACAAGGTTTCGAACCAAAGCCGGTAGGTGATCGGGTATTGCTCGTTGTAATAATCCAGCGACTCCGCCACGTTCTCGCCGGCAAGATGGCGCGCCACTAGATCAGCGGCGAAGTAGCTCGTGTAGGAACAAAAATCGAGCCCGGGGCTGTAAAGCGGATCGATGAATCCGGCGGCATCCCCAACCGTTATCCAGCCCTCCCCGCAAACTTTTTCGGCCCAGTAGGGAAGCGCCGAATACGCGTGAACATCGTGCTCGATGATTTGGGCGCCGCCAAAAATCTCGGCGCCCACCGGATGGGAAAGGAGATGGGCACGAAGCCGCTCGCCGAGATTCGGACCCTCAGGCAGCTTGAAGATTCGCGAGTCGTAAACAAGCCCCGCGCTCACATCGCCGCCGCGTAGCGGAATGATCCAGCACCACCAGCCGTAACCCATCAGATGGTTGGTGGCCCAGTTCCGGCTCGTCCGGCAGGCGTTGGCGTAATCGCGAAATTTTTCCCGCCACTCGTAGCTGTCCCAGTCTTTTACCCCGGTGAGGCGCGCCCAGACGGCGTTGATGGGGTGCTCGGTGTTTTGGTGGAAGTGGCCGAGCTTGCGCGCCATCACGGCCGCGCGGCCGCTGGCATCCACGAGCCAGCGAGTGCTCACTGTCCGGCCGTCATAGGTCACATGGGACTCATGGGACCCAAGCTCGATGCTGCTCACTTTTGCGGGGCGCGCCAGCTCGCAGCCAGCTTCCACCGCCATATCCAGCATGTGCTGGTCGAGGGTGCTTCGGTCCACTTGGAAGGTCGGTAGCCGCGCCTGGTACTTCGCGCCCAGTTCCACGCAGTCGTCGAAGGGCTGGTCGGGACGGTTCGAGAACCACATGCGCAGGCCCTGCTTGGCCAGCTGGTGGTGGCCGAGATGATGGGTGAGTCCGAGCAGGCGGGTCATGTAGCAACTGCTCAGCTCCGTGGTCGACTCGCCGACTTTGCGGTCGAACTCGGACGTCTTCTCGATGATCAGGATGCGGGCCGCAGGATGCTTGCGTTTCAGCATCAGGGCCGTGGCGGAGCCGGAGAACGCCCCGCCCACGATCACGGCATCGTAGTCGCATTTCATCGCAGCGAAGATGATGGACTCTGCGCTTTCGGAACGCAATCGCGCGCTGTGGCCGCGGGGCGCTCAGTCGCCGCGCAAACCGCCGAAACGCCTCGACAGAGCGAGGCGGCTACAGACAAATAACGCCATGACCCCGCCGCGGCTCATCGACATGCATGTCCATATGGTCGGTAACGGCGTCGCCGGATCTGGAGGATGGCTTCGGTTAAACGGCTGGCATCGCTGGCTCGCCGGTTTCATGCTGCGTCAACTCGGGGTTCCCGCGGACGCTCTGGAAGGCGATCTCGAATCCATCTATTCCGAGATTTTGGCGAAACTTGTGCGCGAGTCTTCGATGGATGCCGTGGTGCTGCTCGCTCATGAGCGGGTCCACGATCCGGATGGAACGCCTCGCGAAGATCTCGGTTCCATGTTCGTCCCCAACGAGGTCGTGTTGGGACTGGCCAAAACCTTTCCTGAATTCCTTCCGGGCGTCTCGATTCATCCCGCGCGAAGGGATGCGCTCGATGAGCTCGATCGCTGTCTGGCCGGGGGCGCGGTCCTGATGAAATGTCTCCCCAACTGCCAGAACATTGATCCCTCCGACAGAAGTTATCGCGCGTTCTGGGAACGAATGGCCGCGGCCGGGCTCCCGCTTCTCGCGCACACCGGCGGCGAACACACTGTGCCGGTCGTCAACGCGGCGCTGGCCGATCCGGCTCTGCTTCGCTTTCCCCTGGAGTGCGGGGTGACCGTGATCGCCGCCCACTGCGGCACGAAGAGTGGCGCATTCGATCGCGATTACTTCGATACCTGGGTGGGAATGCTGCGCGAATTTCCAAACCTCTACGGCGACATCAGCGCCCTGGTTTCCCTGAATCGTTGCGGCCACTTACAAGACTGCTTGCGCGACGAAATCGAACCGCGGATTTTGCACGGCAGCGATTTTCCGGTGCCGGTCCTGGGCCATCGGATGTGGCTGCAAGGCTGGATCGACCGCGAAACGTTCCGGCGCTGCCAGCGCATTCCTAACTCGCTCGAACGCGATTGGCAGTTCAAACGCGCCCTCGGATTTTCCGATGAAACCGCGATGCGCGTGGCGAGTCTATTGGGTGGATCGCGCGCTCCGCCGCGCGATGGTTGCGACGCGGCCCCACTGCCATTATCGAGCGACGGAGCGCTCGATCCACCATGATACTTGCAAACGCACGCCTGGTTCTGCCTGATGGAATTCGCGAAGGCCTCGAGATCGTCGTCGAGGATGGAAAGATCGCCGAGATCCGAAAAGAGTCGCCTGCGGCGGAGACGATCAATCTCCGTGGAAACTATCTCGCGCCGGGATTCATCGACATGCATATCCACGGCGCCCTGGGCCGCGACACGATGGAGGCGAAGCCCAAAGCGTTTGAGACAATTTGCGATTATCACGCCTCCGGTGGCACGACATCGCTATTGCTGACCACGGTCACCGCGCCGGTGGCGGAGATCGTCGACGTGCTTAAGGCAGTCCGCCTGGCTCGCAACGACTTCAGGCAAATCGCCGGGGTTCACGTTGAAGGACCGTTCATCTCGAAGACGCGGGCCGGCGCGCAACGTGCCGAATTCATTCGCGATCCGGAAACGCACCTTGTCGACCAGCTGCTGCAGTTTGCCGACCTGATTAAGGTCATGACGATCGCCCCGGAGTTGCCCGGCGCGCTCGCCCTCATCGATCGGCTGCGCCTGCACAAGATCGTCGTCAGCGGCGGGCACAGCGACGCTACGGATATTGAGGCGCGCGCCGCGGCGGAATACGGCATGCGGCAGGTCACGCACACGTTCAACGCGATGTCTTCCGCGCAACGCCAGGGAATTTATCGCCAGGCTGGTCTGCTCGAGTTCGCCTTAAGCGAACCGGACATCGGCTGCGAGCTCATTGCCGATGGTCACCATGTTTCGCCGACGTTAATGAAGATGCTTTACCGGGCCAAAGCTCCGCAGGGTATTTGCCTCGTCACGGACGCGACGGCTGGCGCCGGGCTGGCGGCCGGCACGGAGTTCACTCTTTCGGGGCGCCGCTGCGTGGTGGGGGACGGCGTTTGTCTCCTGTCGGATCGTTCCGCCCTGGCCGGGAGTGCGTCGCGCATGATCGATCTGGTGCGGGTGATGGTGAACCAGGTTGGCGTTCCGCTTCACGAAGCGGTGGCAATGGCGACGGCAAACCCGGCGCGGGTTTTGGGATTGAGCGCCAAAGGGAAGCTTAAAGTTGGCGCCGGTGCCGACTTCGTCATTTTTTCGCGCGACCTCGAAGTGCGGCGGACGTTGCTCGCCGGCGAGCGCATTTATAAGAACGAAAAATTGTAGGAAAGCGCCCCACGCATGGCTCGTTAGATGCAGTCGTTGCGAGCGCCAACTAAAGAGACAACCGCCCTTGCTGATCGTCGTCCTGTCGCTCGGCCAGGAACTGCTTTGAGAGCCGGTTCCAAAGAAACCACAGTGGGGTCATATCCCAATTCCACTGGTCATGTAGTATTTCTTTCCGTTTCAGCCACGTTCTGAACTCTGCATCATATTTTGCGAGCTTTTCTGATTCTCTTCTGTTCGGCCGTTGGTGTGTCTTCCCTTCCTCCCGTTGCCAGCCGTGATCAACATCCTTCGCATCTGCCTCCTGTTCTTCTCTCTCTTCGTCGGCTTCGCGATGGCATCGCCCCTTACACACGACTTCGTACACCTCCTCCGGATAGTCCCAGGGCAAGCGGCCGTAGTCGTAGTAACTATGATGCACCGCGAGGCGTCCGCCCTTTCGTCCGCACCTATTGCAGCGAGGCGAGCGTCTTATGATTTCTTCTCTCTTCTTCCTCCACTCGGGCCGCCTTAGAAGTTTTGGGTAGTCGTATTTCTCTTCGGATTCCATTGCAGTTGGGCGAACTATATCGCATGTTGTTTGCCACACATACTTCGTCGTGAACGAATGAGATCCTCTACATCGCGTTAGGCCTCTAAACGTCGCCTGCTATGCTTTGGGACGTGTTTATCAGCCATGCAAGGGAGGATAAGGAAAGTGTCGCTCGTCCACTCGCCACATTGCTAAAGGAGAAGGGTCTCCGCGTCTGGCTTGATGAGCAGCAACTGAAAGTTGGTGACTCGCTGAGCGCAAAGATTAATGACGGATTAGCATTCTCGCGCTTCGGCATTGTTATTCTGAGTCCCGCTTTCTTCCGGAAAGACTATCCGCAACGAGAGCTGCAAAGTTTATTGAGCCGGCAAACATCCCGAGAACGTTATATCCTTCCGGTGCTGCATGATCTAGAGCACTCCGAACTCAAGAAGCGAGTTCCGCTGATAGCCGATCTTCTCGCCATTTCCACAGAAGGAGGTCTGGACGCCGTGGCAAACGAATTGAGACGCTCAGCGATTGACGACGTAACGCCCAGTGATTCATCCGCTACTCCGCGATATTTTTCGGCATTCGCCTTTCCGGATCGTCTGCTGCCGGAAGCCATTGGCGCAATTTCATCCCTCGAACTGCCGCACACATGGCCACATTTAGAGCCTGCGAGAGACATGTCGAACCCAACAATATGGATGGGCACCGACGCTGAGGTGATGGTCACACTATGTTTCTATCTTTACGCCCCTATCGTCCATTTTGGTCGCTTGCGTTATGCCCTCGAACGGACGCTTTCAACCCTCTCCATTCCTGAGCGAGTTCGCTTCGGACTTTTGGATTCATCGCTACGAGCGCTGGGAGAGGATTCTGCCATAGCTGCCGCTGAACCCGCGCTCCGATATGCACCTCGATGCTCGGATTGGCGCCAAAAGAGAGCTGTCACCCCACAACAGTTTTGGTGGCAGGGACTGACTTTGGAGCGCTTTGAGAAAGCCGCTCCTTTGTTCTACAGCAGCGGCGACATCGCGGCAGAGCCCGATCTGCATCATTTTCGGAGTGCATATGCAGCAGGATACGGTTCGTGTGGACAGGCTCAACAGACGCTCGGGCTGCTTGCCAACCCCTTATATGGGTTTACACCGAAGTCGCGACCTGTTTATTGGAGATTATTGATGCTATGGAAGTGCCTTTACGTGTTTCTCAATGGCTTTCGCACGAGCCAAGCTGAGAACACAACAACAGAGGAAGTGTTATCGGGTTCGTTCATTTCCTCTCCGGAGCAATTAGCGGTGACACCCGACTCCGCACTACCCGAATCCCCTGATTCGACTGTCAGCGCGCTTTTCCAATACTACAATGAGTTCATTCGTCCAAGAATGCGGACGTATCTTGTCTCGGTACAAGCCAAGGCCTGACGCTACCCTCATTAGAGGGAGAGCAGAAAATTCGCGATGTCGAGGGAGGCGATGGGGGGTGGCTTACGCCATCTCGCGGTTCGTTGAGCCGTCCGGTGAGATGTTGTGCGTTGCATCAGGAATCGTGCGGCATTAAAATGCGCGCCGTGGACGCCATTGCGGAAAAGCTGGACGCGAAGCTGACCAACTGGAAACCAGAAATCTCGAACGAAGTGCGCGCACTCGTCTCGGACGTGATCGACGCTGCTGACAACGGTGTCCTAGACCTGACGCGCTCTCGCGCAGTCGAGCAGGAAGTGCTGGACCAGCTAGATGAACCGGGCGCGGCGCCCGAGGGTCGCTAACGCGAAGGGCGGTTTGGAAAGCGCCCCTCCTTGAGCACGCATTGCTCGTTAGAGCGACAGCAGAAAATTCGCGATGTCGAGCGACGCGGTCGGTCTGCCAAGCTGGCTGATGTTCGCGGACCATTCCCGCCATTGGGCAGCGTCGTTCGCGAAGGCGTTTTGGATGGCGGAGATCACGGCGGCGTTAGTGAGCGCAACCGTGCCGGATTTGGTTTCCATGATGTAGCGGGCGTTGCCTTCTTCCTGCCCGGGGATGACGTGGTTGACGATAATTGGGCAGCCGGCCGACATCGCCTCCTGGACGGTTGCGCCGCCGGCTTTGCTGATGACGAGATGGTTCGCGCGTAAGAGGCGCGGCAGCTCGTCGCTCCACGCGACCGCTTCAAATTCCTGCGTCACAGTCCGGCGGATTTTGTCCACGGAGACTTTCAACCCGGCGTTACGGCCGACCGTGACGGTCAACTGGATCTCGGGCAAATGGGCGAGCTGGCGGACGAGTTCCGGCGCAGACGCGTTCGCGGAATTGATGATGTAAAGAACGCGCCGGCCATTTTCGCCGGACGGCGGAGGTCGGACCTCGGTGAGCTCGGCGAAGATCGGACTGACCGGAAAGCCAAAAGCTTTGACTTTCTCCGCCAGAATCCCGGCCCGGAGCAACACCTCGGCGCTCACTTCGTTCGGCAGGAAAAAATAATCGGCGCTGCACTGGTACCAGATTGCGTTAACGCTGATCGAATCCGTGATAACGACCACTCGTTTGTGCTGCGGCGCGCCTTCCCAGCCAAGAAGCTCGTCGAGCATATGAGAATAGGCCGGGTAAACCGAGATGATCACCTCCGGCTGGAGCCGATCGAGCAGGCGGCGCAGGTAGTTTTTCAGGGTGAAGAAGACTCGAAAATCGCCGGCAAATTTTTTCTGGCGATCGAGCCAGCGATAGATTACGCCCCAGACTTGGGGCGTGCGATTGATCATCGCCATGTAGGCGACCCGCGCCCAATCGTTCACCACCCCGTAGGTCTCGGCGAAAAGATCGTGCAACTCGACGTGGACGTCGTCGGGCGCGATCTTGCGGAGGCCGTCGCGAATGCCGCGAGCGGCGCTGTTGTGTCCCTCGCCGTAGCCGGCGGTCAGGATGAGAATATTTTTCAAGAATTGTCAGCGTTGGCGGAATTTTAAATCGTAGGGCAAGCGCACCGCTTGCCGGGCAGCGGGTGGCAACCGGATCGCTTGCCCTACAATTCCTCCGCCCCGCACGGCTACGGCGGGAAAGTTTAATGGATATTTGCCTCCGGCAAAGTAAAGTTCCGCGGGCATGAGATTTCTCAGGTTCGCGGGCAGAATTTTCCGGCGCTTGGTTTACGAGACGGCCATGGATACGACCACGGGTTTGGCCGCCCAGATGGCGTACCAATTTCTTTTCACGCTCGCGCCTGGGCTGCTCTTCCTCTGGCATTTGCTCAGCCTTTTCGGCACCGATCCGGCCAAGCTCAATCAGATGCTCAACATCCTGAAGAATTTCCTTCCGGCCGACCCGAAAGTGCAGGAGATCATCGATTCGCTGGTGGCCAATATCGTGGTTACCGGCTCGACCGGCACGCTCGTGAACGTCGGGATTTTCTTCGGGATCTGGCTTGGCACGCTGTTCATCTCCACCATCTCGCATGCTCTCAGCCGCACGCATGGCGTGGTGGAGGATCGCAACTGGTGGTCGAAATACATCATCGCGTTCTTCCTCGTTTTCTGGTTCGGAATCACCATCCTCTTTTGTTTTAACGCGATGGTTTTCGGCGAGACGCTGGCCGGCATTGCCGAAGTGAATTTTCAGCTCACCGTCCCGCTCCAGGAATGGGTCGCGTTCCTGAGCCTTCCGTTGACGGCCCTGGCGCTGGTGGGTCTCGCCCTCGCCCTTTACCTCCTGACCCCCGAGAATTACCTGACCATTCGCCAGGCCCTGCCCGGGGCTATTTTCTTCTCCATCGGCTGGATCCTGGTCACGAAGCTTTTTCAGTTCTACGTCGCGAAGTACGATCGCTATAACCCAACGTATATGGCCCTGGCCTCCATCATTGTCCTGATGACCTGGATGTATCTGACCTGTCTCCTTTTGCTGTTGGGCGGGAAATTGAACGCGATTCTTCGGCGGGAACGGGAGCGGGCCCGGGCCGCGCGCGCGACGGAGGCCGTGCCGCAGCCCGCTTGATTCCGAAATCTTTCGCGAGTTGACCCCGAAAGCGTTCGGGGTTGATCACCCATGCCTCTCTGTTACGCTCGCCTGCCGTGATCCGACTTCGCGTTTTTCTGGGCATCGCCCTGGCCCTCGGCGCCATTCTCGGCTCTCTGGTCCGTGCCCAATTGACCGACGAAGAAAAAAAGAAGCAGGCCTCCAAGGCGCGGGAAGAAATGCGGGCAGTCGCTTCGCCGACGCCCAAAGAAAAGACCGAGGCGAAGGCCAAACCCAAACCGGCGAAGCGGAAGTCGAAGACTAACAAGAAGGCGGCTGCGAAACCGAAAGCAAAGCCAACCGAAACGCCCGAGCCAACCAAGACACCGCGGCCAAAGAAAAGCCCGGCAGCCGACGAGGACGAATCACCGACGCCCAAACCGAAAGCAAAATCTGAAAGCAAGAAAAGCGGTGAGGATGAGGACGTAACTCCGAAGCCGAAGCGAAGTCCGAAACCCGACGCGACTGAAACGCCGGAGCCGGCGAAGTCGCCGGCCAGCAAAAAGAGTCCCAAGCCGGAAGCCGACAAGACCCCGGCGCCAAAGAAGAAAGCGGACTCGGAAAAACCCACGCCAAAGGCAAAGCAGTCCGAGAAAGCCGAGCCCCCTAAAACTCCGACTCCAGCGCCGGCCGCTCCAAAGCCGAGCGTCCAACCGGTTCATCCGCCGTCGTCGGAGCCGCCACCGGTGCCGCGGCCGGCTCCACGTCCATCGTCAAGGCCGCCGGTGCCTCCGAGCTCACTCCCTTCCGACATCACGGTGGAAAAATCGGGCCTCGAACAAGAGCAAGGCTTCGCACCCCCACCGCCTCCGCCGCCGCGCCGTGGGATTTGGCCCTTTTCGCGGCAACCCTCAAATTACCATTATCTTACCAGCGCGAACATCGAGGCAATCCGGCGGGCCCCGGTGCAACGAGCGCGCTGGAAATTCATCATCGTCCACAACAGCGGAACCCGGCAGGGGAGCGCGCGGGTTTTCGATTATTATCATCGGCACGTGCGGCGGATGCGGAATGGGTTGGCCTACCATTTCGTGATCGGCAACGGGACCTCGACGCGCAACGGCCAGATCGAAATCGGCGATCGTTGGGTGCGGCAAATGCGGGGCGGACATGTGCACAGCGATTACATGAACAATATCGGGCTTGGCATTTGCCTCGTTGGCGATTTCAACCGCGACCAGCCCACCCGCGCCCAACTTGAAGCGTGCGATGAATTGATCCGCTATCTTCAGGAACGTTGCGGCGCGAAAATGCAGGTGCGCCCGCACCGCGAAGTGAATCCGCCCCGCTGGGCGACGGATTGTCCCGGCGACGTTTTTCCTTACGGCTGGTTCGGCCGATTCCGGTAGCCTTTTTTTCCCTCGGGGAGGGGATTTATCAGGCTTTGCGGAAACGCGCGGCCATTTGCACGAGCAGTTTCTTTTTTAACCCGCCCGGCAACAATCCAGTGACACCTTCCGCCAGTGAAACCACGCCTCGCGGTAAAATCTTCAAGAGCCCTTCCGTTTTCATGTGGCCGGCAGTTAACGGATTCGTGAAAAGCGCGATCTTATCGAGCGTCAGTCCGGCGCGCCGAGCAAGCGGCTCGATCTCATCGGTGTGGAGGAGGAAAATGTGGCCGTCGGCGTTTGGCTTGAATTGGACCGATTCAAAGACGGCGGGGTCGGCGCATTCTGAAAATTTCGGCAACGTGTTTTTGAAGTAGCCGCCGTTGGGAGTGGTCATCACAACGTAACCGCCCGGCTTCACCAGCGCCGCCGCTTTGACCAGGAAATCGTCCGGATGGGCGACATGCTCGATGATTTCCGTAATGAGGACCGCATCGAAGAGGGAAGGGAACCCAAGCTCGAACGCATTGCCGGGAGCAAAATGGATCTGGCCGCGCTCGTGTTTGCTTCGGACATAATCCGCCAATTCGGTGCGGAGATCGTTCCAGGTCACTTCAAAACCGAGCTCGGCGAGCGCGAGCGAAAAATTTCCCTGGGCCGCCGCGATATCGAGAACGCTCGCGCCCGGCGAAAGAACTTCCGAGATAAGACGGAGCGTTTCGCGCCGGCGCTTCTCGTAAGCGTAGGCGTAGCCGTAGTGCGAGATCTCCCCATAGATTTCGCTGCGGTCGTAGAAGTAGGAATCCTTCCACGACTGTGGCCACTCTGGCTGAGGCTCGGTGCGCTTCATGTTGTAGCGACGGCGCTCTGTCGCCGTTTCAAAGCGTGTAAGCAAGCGGCGCGCTCGGACGCCGACCGAGCGGCGTCGCTACAACCGCTGAGCTGCTGCGGGGTTCCGTGAAATTTCTTCATCCATTGCCAAGCCCAAAAGCGTAGCGGATAGAACACGCTCGTTTTTATGACGCCGGTAAAAATTTGGTTGGGCTATCCATATCCGCTCGGAGCGACCTGGCTCGGCAACGGGGTGAATTTCGCGATTTTCTCCGAGAACGCCACCTCCGTCGACCTCTGCCTGTTCGACAATATCGACGCGCCCCAGGAAAACATTCGCATCCCGATGACGGAACAGACAGACCAGGTCTGGCACGTCTTTCTGCCCGACGTCCGGCCGGGGCAGCTCTACGGTTTTCGTGTTTATGGGCCCTACGATCCCGAGCGCGGGATGCGTTTCAATAGCTCGAAACTGCTGATCGATCCGTATGCGAAGGCGATCGCCGGCCAGGTCAATTGGGCGGATGAGATGTTTGGGTATGTGGTCGGCGGCGCCGGGGAAGATTTGACGCGCGATTTTCGGGATGACGCCTGGGGCATTCCGAAAGCAGCGGTAATCGATCATGCGTTTGATTGGGGCAACGACAAGCGGCCCGGGACCCCGTTGCACAGCTCGATCATTTACGAGACGCATGTGAAGGGATTCACCAAGCTTTGTCCCGACGTGCCGCAGGAATTGCGCGGCACCTATGCGGGATTAGGCAGCGCGGCAGCGATCAAGTATCTCAAGAACCTTGGGGTCACCGCGGTGGAATTGCTCCCGGTGCATCACCACATCGACGACAAGATTTTAGTCGACCGCGGGCTGGTCAATTACTGGGGCTACAACACCATTGGGTTCTTCGCGCCGGAGGCCAAGTATTCCAGCAGCGGGATGATGGGCGAACAGGTCTCCGAGTTCAAAGGCATGGTGCGCAATCTCCACGCGGCGGGGATCGAAGTAATCCTCGACGTGGTCTACAATCATACGGCGGAAGGCAATCATCTCGGGCCAACGCTGAGTTTTCGTGGCGTCGATAATCCAGCCTATTACCGCCTCGCGCCGGCCGATCCGCGGCTTTACATGGATTTCACCGGCACCGGGAACACGTTCAATCTGCTCCATCCGCGCACGCTCCAGCTGGTCATGGATAGCCTGCGCTACTGGGTCAACGACATGCATGTCGACGGGTTCCGGTTCGATCTCGCCTCGACTCTGGCGCGCGATGACAAGGGAGTGAACAAGCTGCATGCCTTCTTCGAGATCATTCACCAGGACCCGGTTCTCTCGCAGGTGAAGTTAATCGCGGAGCCGTGGGATGTCGGTGAAGGTGGATATCAGGTCGGGAACTTTCCGGTGTTATGGGCGGAGTGGAACGGGAAGTACCGTGATGAAGTGCGCCGTTTTTGGAAAGGCGACGAGGGACGCATCGGCGAGATTGCCTATCGACTGACGGGGAGCCCGGACCTGTACCAGCACAGCGGGCGCCGGCCGTATGCCAGCATCAATTTTGTCACGGCGCACGACGGGTTCACGCTCAACGACCTGGTCAGCTACAATGACAAACACAACGAAGCCAACGGCGAGGACAACCGGGACGGAGACAATAACAACAACTCCTGGAACTGCGGCGCCGAAGGACCGACAGACAATCCTGAGATCAATCAATTGCGCGCGCGGCAACGGCGGAATTTCCTGACGACCCTGTTTTTGTCGCAAGGTGTCCCGATGCTCCTGGCCGGCGACGAATGGGCCCGGACCCAGAATGGAAACAACAATACGTATTGCCAGGACAACGAGCTGAACTGGCTCGCGTGGGAACACAATGAAGAGCAGAAGGCGCTTCTCGATTTCACGAAGAAATTGATCGAGCTCCGCCGCGATCATCCGGTCTTCCGGCGGCCAAAATTTTTCCAGGGCCGCAGAATTCGCGGTTCGGAAATCCGGGACGTCATGTGGTTCAATCCGGGCGGAAATGAAATGAGCGACGAGGAATGGATGTCGCCTTTTGTCCGATGTATCGGGGTGCTCCTGAGTGGTGATACGATCGACGTCCTCAATTTCGAAGGCGAACCGATCCGCGACGAGACGTTTTTGCTCCTGATCAACGCTCATCATGAGCCGCTCAATTTTGTCCTCCCGGGCGAGGAACAAATCGAGTGGCGCCTTATTCTCGACACCGCGGAAGACCACGGCTTCCTGCCCGAACCGGTGAACGTTCCCTCGGGCGACGACGTGGAAGTGATTGGCCGGGGGTTGAAACTATTGAAGTTGGCCACAGGCGGGCAGGCGCAGGCCCGCCATGAATCGTGGAAGAAACGACAGGTAGAATTGCCGCGCGACCCGGGGCCGGGGGCTGCCGGCTCGAAACCGCCGCCATTGCCCGGGGCGCCTTACCATCCGGTGGAATAAGAATGATTCGCGCCGTCATTTTCGATCTCGACGGGACCCTCGTCGATTCCAACGAACTTCATGTTCGGGCCTGGCAGGAAACCTTTCGCCACTTCGGGAAGGAGATCCCGATCGAGCGGCTCCGCGAACAAATTGGAAAGGGCGGCGATCAATATTTGCCTGAGTTTTTGACCGAAATGGAGATGCGCGAGTTTGGTCCGCAGGTGGATGAATACCGCGGCGAGCTCTTCAAGAAAAAATATCTGCCCGAAGTCCGGCCGTTTCCAAAGGTGCGGGAGTTAGTCGATCGCGTCCGCCGTGATGGAAAGAAGATCGCGCTCGCTTCCTCCGGCAAGGAAGACGAAGTCCGGCATCACGAAAAAATCGCCGGGATCGATGGATTGGCCGATTCGCGTGTGACCGCCGATCAAGTGCCCCATTCCAAACCGAAGCCGGACGTTTTCGTCTCGGCCTTGCGCGCGCTCGGCCATCTATTGCCGGAAGAGGTCATCGCGATCGGGGACACGCCTTACGATATTGAAGCCGCGAAGAAAATCGGGCTCCCCATCATCGGACTTCTTTGCGGCGGTTTTGCAGAGGATGTTCTCCGCGACGAAGGCGCGGCCGCAATTTTCCGCGACCCCGCCGACCTGCTCGATAGATATTATCAATCCCCGCTGGCCGGCTAATGGAGCCGGCACGCCTCCGTGCCGGGGAGGGGAAATCCAAGTTTCACGAGCGCGCTTCCGCGGTGACAAACGAATCATTAGAGCAAGCAAAGTCCCCAAATTCTGCGAAACCATTGTTAGCAACATGACACCGACATCTCTCATTATCGTTACGGACCGCGGATCATTGAAGGCCTACAAGGTGAACGACACACCGACCCGCGGCCCGAGCCTGCAATTGGTCCAGGCCTTTGACACGACCGATGCTCACGGACGTTACATGGACAAGATGACCGACCAGGCCGGCGCTTTCCCGAGTGGCGCGGCGCCGGGGCAAAATTCCATCGCCGAGCGGACCGGGATCGAGAATGAAAACGACCGGCGGATCTGCCGGCAACTGGCGGACAGCATCGTCGAAGTCGTAGAGCGCGAAGGCCAGGTGGGCTGGTCCTTTGCCGCGCCGGCTTCCATTCATGCTGCCGTGGTCGAGCTCCTTCCTCCGGGGGTGCGCGACCGCATCGTCGAGCATGTAAAATCGGATTTGGTGAAAATCGAGCTGGCGAAATTGCCCGGACATTTTCGATCGTTACAGCCGCGATAGGGATGACGACTTTTGTAGTCGCCCTTTATTGATCGGAACCTTTAGATTTAGCGACCACGCTTTATGCAACTACCCGTCAACATCACCTACCGCGGCGTCGACAAGACCGACGCCATCGACCAATTCGTCCTGGAAAAAGCGGCGCGCCTGGAAAAGTTCTGCGACCACATTAACCGGTGCGACGTGGCTATCGAGCAGCCGAACCATGCCCATCAAAAGGGGAATCCTTTCCGGGTCCGGATCGACGTCACCGTTCCACCGGGGCACGAGTTGGTCGCCGACGAAAAGGGTATGGATAACGGCTCCTACGCCCCGCTCACCAAAGTGATCCACGACGCGTTCAAAACCATGGAGCGCGAACTTCGGCGCGTAGTCGAGAAACAGCGCCACGAAGTAAAGACCCACGCCGACGCGCGCTCGCCGAAATAGGCGGGCCGATTTCGTTTGCTGTCGCGACAGGTTACGTTGGGCGCGCGCTGGTTGCGTCCGACCGTGACGCCCAAAAAGCATCGACAACCGTCCCAAATTGCGCCTTAATGGGTTGGAGGGAACCCTGTGAACCACACCCGCTTGGAAAATTGTCCAATCGGCCCCCATGCAGCCACGCGCATTTTCACTCTTGCGTTGCTCGCGCTCGTTTTCTCTCTAGCGCAAACCACCGCCGAAGTCCGAACGGATTCGGCGGCCGGCAGCAGCGAATACGGCTATGCGAGGGTAACCTACACTACCGGCAGCGGTGTCACCGTGAGCCAGTTCAGGTACGGAAACTACTACTACGATGGGGACGGCCTTCCAGGTCACCAGTTTTTCAATCAAAACGCCTTCATAGACTTGAGCCCCGTCGCGTCCCACGGCACGGCAGACCTGGCCCATGGCGTTGTCAGCGCTGACGCGGCCGTCGGCGAGGCCAATCAAAACGTCAACACGGGCAACGCATCAAGTAAGAGCCAGGTCTTGGACACGGTTACCTTCAGCAATTCCACTGGTCAGCCCGCTACGATCACGGTCGATTGGAAGGTCGAAGGCTCGCTCACTGCCACCCCGGGCTCGACTGCATGCCACGCCGATTATCAAACTGAGCTCCGCCTCGATGGCCCAGGCCTGACCGCGATTTTCGGCGGCTCCGCGTATCTGGACAACAATCCAAGTCATGCCGCTACCAGTACCAGCGCCACCGGCTGGGAAACTTCATCTGTCCAGCCTTTCAACCAAGGCTATGGCGGAGCTGATTTTAGCGGGACCGTTACGGTTCCACCCGGCGGCCTGACATTCTCCCTTAGCGCGTATGTTTTCGCTGAAGCCCAGGGCGACCGTCCTGCTGTGTCCAACTTCGGGAACACCACTGCTCTTACTTTCACCCTTCCGCAAGGCGTCTCCTTTACCTCTACCGACGGCATCCTCAGCGCCGGATCGCGCCTGGCGAATATTTCGACGCGGGCCCGCGTTGTAGGCGGAGACAACGTCTCCATCGCGGGATTCATTGTCACCGGGAATGTGCCGAAGAAGGTGATTGTCCTCGGCATCGGGCCCTCCCTCGCCGGGTTCGTGCCCAACCCGCTCCCTAACCCCACTCTCCAACTGAATCGCGATAACACGGTTCTGACCACAAACGACGATTGGAAAGATAGTCAGCAAACCGAAATTCAAAACAGCGGACTCGCGCCGACAAACAACCTGGAATCCGCCATTATCCGAACTCTCGATCCCGGCAGTTACACCGCCGTTCTTTCGGACAAAAACAACGCGGCTGGGATTGGGGTTGTCCAGGTTTACGATTTGGACACAGGCGCTGACGCGAAGCTGGCGAACATCAGCACCCGCGCCTTTATCGAGTCAGGCGATAATGTCCTCTTTGCGGGAATTATCGGCGGTGGAAACGGCAGCCAGCCCAAAGTCGTGATCACGGGCCGCGGCCCGAGTCTCGTTCCCTTCGGCGTGCCGAACGCCATTCCCGATCCGTTCCTGGAATTGCACGATAAAAACGGCGCGTTGATCGCCTCGAACAACGATTGGCAAACCGACCAGCAAGCCGCAATTGCCGCGACTGGCGTCGCACCGACGAACCCTAGGGAATCCGCACTACTGGTGACCTTGGTGCCGGGAGACAGCTACACCGCGATTGTTAAAGACGCCACTAACGTGTCTGGCGTTGCCTTGGTCCAGGTCTATCACTTGCAATAGCGATCCGGGCCTTGACGATTTTTCGAACGAGCGGAGCTGCGGCGCCTGGTTGAAAAACAACGTCACGAAGTCAAGACCCACGCCGACTCACGCTCGCCGAAATAACGAGAATTCCATTTCGGGAGCTTGAGGCTGGCGATGGCCTCGTTGTTCCTATTTGAGGCCTTCCAGGACTTTGGCGGCGGTGCCGCGGCCAGCCAGGGTCCATTTGTCGCCGAATGTCGAAGTCAGATCCAGGTATTCCCGCAACGCGGCGCGAGCTTCTGTTTTCCGGCCAAATTCCGCATAGAGCATTCCGAGACGCAGGAACACGGCTTTGGATTCCGGCAGACGTTCGCGCGTAGCCTGCGCTCGCGCCGACTCCAGTTCCTGCAGGGCCTGCTCCTTTTGACCATTTTGATAAAGAGCGCCGGCCAAATTGACGGTGAGCGAGGCCGAGAACATCGGAAGTTTGGAACGCGCCTCGAGATAGTTTTTTGCGGCGGACTGAAAATCCTTTTGCTCGCTGTAAACGAAACCGAGCGCCACATAAGCCTGATAGAAGGCGTAGAAATCGATCTTGTCCAAAGCGAGGCCGGTTACCGTTTTGAGGTCCCGTTCCGCGTCAGCGTATCGCCGCGTTCCTAACAGGGCTCGTCCACGGTCGAGAAGGGCGCGCGGCCGGCTTTGTTTGGCGATGGAAATATCGAATTCTTTTACCGCTTCTTCATATCGCCCCGTTTGCAGCAAAGCGGCGCCGTACTGCCCGGTGGTAAACGCCGAAGTATCGTAGGCCTTGGCTGATTCCCAAAGCGAGAGCTCGGTGGCCCAGGCGCGGTTGTACAGGAACGTCCGGATAGAGAGCAGCGAAGCCAGGGCAACGCCCGCAATCAAGACCGTTCGTTCCGCGATGAATTTCGCCGCGAGAGGCACGATCAACATCAGAATCCCGAGCAAGGGGAGGCCAAGATAGCGATCGTGAACGAGCTGATCGGGGTTGAACACAGTCGCGTTCATCGCCGGCACCAGCGGCAGCAGGAACAACGCGGCCGCGAGCCGTGTCTTGGGATCGTTTTTTACGACGAAAAAGAGCGCGGCCAATGCGGCCAGCGAAATACTCAGGGGAATAACGAAGTTCGCCACTCCGATGTAGGCCACCGGTGCGAGCGGATAATTGCACGCCATCCACAAAGGGAAAAAAGCCTGGCGCAGATAGAAGGCGAACATGGATGGCACGGACAGGACTGCTTCCCGCAGCCCAACGGCGCCTTCCGGCAATTGCGAAAATCCGCCCAGGACTATCCAGCGCAGGATGAAGTAAATCGCGGCGACGGCTCCAAGGAGGAGCAGCGGTCCCGGCACGTTTGGCTGGGTCGCCTTCTTTTTCTTTTTTGGCGTGCCGGTGAGAACGAAATAATAGATCGGCAGGCAGATGATCCCGATCTCTTTTGCGCCCAGGGCGATTGCGTAAAGCAAGGTCGCGAGCAGAAGGTGTTTGTTTTTTTTGCTCTCGGCAAAGGAGCGAGCGAACCAAAGCGAACCGAGAAACGCCAGGGCGAAAAGGAGATTCGGTACTCCTGAAACCCAGGCGACCGTCTCGACCTGGACTGGATGTACGGCAAAGATCAAAGCGATCACAAACGCGATCGGCGCCGAATATTCCCAACGCCGGAGCGAGGCGAAGGCCAGCAAACAGACGCCGGCATGAAGAATCAGATTCGTCACGTGCCACCCCAGCGGGCTCAACCCGAAGAGCCGGAAATTAATGATCTGCCAGGCGGTAAACGTTGGTCGCCAGTAATTGCTGGTGACCACCGACCCGTCACCCTTGAACGCCCACACATCAGAGGTGAGCGCCTTCCAGATCTGTGCGTTGTCCTGGATCAGGGTATTTTGAACGACCTGCCGCGTGTCGTCATAAACGAATTCGCCGCCGAGCGAATTGGCGAAGACGAGGACGCAGACCGCTAAAATGGCGATGGCCCAAAGAGATTCGTTACGCCATCTCATGCCTGTTTCTGGGCGTCGTCGCCCAGCGCGCTCTGTTTACGCCGGAGCGCCCCCGAGGGCGCCGGGGAGAGGTGGGGTGACGTCGGGAGCGACGACGACCTGCTTCGGCGGTTTTTCGGGAGGCATTTTCTGGGTGGGCGGCGGGTTGCCGGGAGGCGGATTGATGAGGCGGCCGTGCTCGATGATTTCCTTGATCTGGGCGCCGTCGAGGGTCTCGTACTCGAGCAACGCTTTGGCGATGGCTTCGAGCGATGCGCGGTGCTCCGTGAGAACATTCGTTGCGGTCTGGTAGGCATCGTCGATCAGCTTGCGGACTTCGCCGTCGATTTGTTCGGCGGTCGCTTCCGAGTAATCGCGGGCCCGTGAGATGTCGCGGCCGAGGAAGACGTAATCCTCGTGCTCGCCGTATTCGACCATTCCCATTTTTTGGCTCATCCCCCACTCACAAACCATCCGGCGAGCAACGGCGGTAGCCTGTTTGATGTCGCCGCGGGCGCCGTTGGTGACGTCGCCAAAAACAATTTCCTCGGCGACCCGACCGCCCATCCCGACGGCGAGGCCGGCGATGAGCTCGTTCTTGCGGTTGGTGTACTTGTCCTCCTCGGGCAGCCACATGGTCGAACCGAGCGAAGGACCGCGCGGGATGATCGTAACTTTGTGAAGCGGCTCCGTGTGCGGCAGCAGTTCGAGGAGCAGGGCGTGCCCGGCTTCGTGATAAGCGGTGTTCGTTTTCTCTTTCTCGCTCAACGCCATGCTGCGGCGTTCCTTGCCCCAGCGGACTTTGTCGCGCGCTTCTTCGAGTTCCTTGAGGGTGATTCCCTTCAATCCACGACGTGCTGCGAGCAAGGCCGCCTCGTTGATCACGTTCGCCAATTCCGCACCGGAATATCCGGGAGTGCCGCGAGCCACGACCTGGAGATCGACGCCTTCGGCCAGTTTCACTTTCTTGGAATGCACGCGCAGGATTTCTTCGCGGCCCTTTACGTCCGGCAAATTCACCGTGATCTGGCGATCGAAACGGCCGGGACGCAGGAGCGCCGGGTCGAGAACGTCGGGGCGGTTGGTGGCGGCGATAATGATGACGCCTTCCTGGGTATCGAAGCCGTCCATTTCGACGAGCAACGCATTCAGGGTTTGTTCACGCTCGTCATGGCCGCCGCCCACGCCATGGCCGCGATGCCGGCCGACCGCGTCAATTTCATCGATGAAAATAATGCAGGGCGCCGATTTCTTTCCCTGCTCGAACATATCGCGAACGCGGGAAGCGCCGACGCCGACGAACATCTCCACGAAATCCGATCCGCTGATCGAGAAGAACGGCACATCGGCTTCGCCAGCGATGGCCCGCGCCAGGAGCGTCTTACCGGTTCCCGGAGGTCCGACCAGCAGGACGCCTTTCGGAATGCGGCCGCCGAGCTTCTGGAACTTTTTCGGGTCGCGCAAAAATTCAACGAGCTCCTGGACTTCATCCTTGGCTTCCTCGACACCGGCGACGTCCTTGAACGTGATCTTGTTCTTGTCCCGCGCCAGCATCCGCGCCTTGGACTTGCCGAAGTTCAACGCCCCCTTGCCGGCCATGCGGATCTGCTGGCGGAAGAGGAAATAGAGAACCAAAAGGAAAAGCGCGATCGGCAGGAAACCGACCAGGGTTTGGGCCATCAGGTTGGAATCGGTCCGAATGGCGGGCTGAATCCCGGCGGCGCTGAGTTTTTCCTGGAGATTGGTCGCGTAATTCAGGGCCACCGTCGTGCGGAAGGGGACCTGCTGGGCTTGGTTGGGCCCGATGGCCTGCTTAATGTAGGCGCCCCGAAGGGTCTGGGTCGGCCGGCCTTCTTCGTAAACGAGCTGAAGCGGGAAATTCTTGTCGACCACGATCTGCTTGTTCTCGAGCAATTCGAGGAAGCGATTGTAGGGGACGTCTTCGTAGTTCGCGTAAGCGCCGCCGCGGAAAAGAACGGCCAGGCCGATCAGGGCGAAAGCGATGGCGATGAGGATGACGCCGCGCCAGTTAAAGCTGGGCTCGTTCCCGCGGTTTTTGTTGTCCTTTTGCGAGTTGCGATCAGGCTGGGCCATAGGATGTGCAGCCCGCTTTTGGCGGGCGCAAAAAGGCTAACATGATCTTTTGCCAATGCAATGAGACCATGGTCTTACGGGGTGGAGACGGCTCGCCGCGGCGAGCCGTTGGGGACTGGCCACGCCAACAGGCCGGCGCGAGGGCGCGCCAGCTCCAAGCGCGCGCATTGCGGTTACCCCCTCCGTGCGGTAATTTTGCGCGACCTTAACCATGACCGCCCTAGCAAGAGTCGCAGATAAGATCGACCGCGCCGTGCAGAAGGTCACGCCGTTTGCTTATCGCATTCAGCGAAGAAGCCGGCGCTGGATGCGCCGCGCGCTCCGCAAACCGCGCAGCGTTTCGGAAGGGCCGAACCTCCTGCCGCTCCTCATCCAGGTGCTCGCCAGTTTTTCGAAAGCCGACGGTGTTTTGCTCGAGGAGGAGATCGACTCCAGCCTCGGGTTTCTTCGCTACGATTATCCAGAAGCGGTCTACTCCGAGCTCCGCCAGCTCTTCCGCCAGGCGCTTTACGAGCAGCAGGACCTCTCGGCCATGGCGCAGAAACTGTCCGCGCAGCTGAGCACCGATCGCAAGATCATGCTCGGCGTTCAACTTTACGACCTGATTTCGCAGGCGGGCCTGAAACAGGAGCAGGTGGTCGCGTTTTACTCCTTCATGTCGCAGCTCGGGATGGCGGCCCAGGCGATCGATATCGTTTATCAGTTGAACGCTTCGGAGGATGCGGACGCCTCCATTTACCAGCGCGGCGCCTCTCCTCTCGAGTCGCTCTCTTTCGGGACCAACGGTGCGGCGGACGTCGTCCTGAAAAGCCTGACTGAAAACGACCGGCTGCTCGCCTTTCGCTATCACGATTTGATCCTGCTCAAGAATTACACCGGCCAGACTGTTTCGGTGCGGGGCCGGCCGCTCCTCCGCGGCGGTTTTTGCCGGATCTATCCGGGCCAGCGGATCCTGGTGGGCGATCAGTTTCTGACCTACCAGGAACTGGCGGCCTATTTCAACGCGAAGAAGAATGTTTCGCTGCCGCAAATTTTTGTCCGCGTCCACAAGGATGCGGATGAAGTGCAACTGGAACGGTCCCGCTCGCGGGAAAGCGCCCTGGAAGTCACCTTCGGTTTGAAGGTCCGGGTGAAAGCGTTGCGGGAAGTGGATGCCGTCCTCAACGGGGTGAAGCTGAAATCCGGCACCACGGTCGAGGCGACCCTGGAAGATCGGATCGTTTTTCACAACGACAGCGAAATGGACCTGATCGATTTGCGCCGGCGGGCGCGCGCCATGGGCGGTCGCTTTCAGCTCAAGGCCTCCAAATCCGAGTATCTCGTTTCCAACAATCCAAGCATGCTCGAGGAAGACGACATTCTTCTCTCGCCCGGCACGAGCGGCGATGTGTTGTTGAAGATTCTGTGCGATTACGACAAGCGCGTCGGGACCCTGGAAGTGATCGACGCCGACCGGCCCATCATGGTGGGCGAGACGCCGGTCAAAGGCACCACTCCTCTCCAGGATGGGGATACGATCCGGATCGATGTCGGGCAGTTTTTGCGCTGCAATTTCTCCGAGCGAATCATCGAGGAAGAGCGCAACATCATTCGTTCGCTCGAAGTGGTGGACATTACCCATCGGTTTGGGAATGCCGAGGTCGGGCTGGAGGGCGTCTCCTTTTCTATCAACCGGGGCGAGCTCGTTTGCGTGATGGGCGCTAGCGGTTCGGGGAAGAGCACGCTCATGAAAGTTTTGGGCGGACAACTCCAGCCGAGCCAGGGACAGGTGCTCCTGAACGACCGCCCACTTTACGAGAATCTCGACCTACTCAAGGGCTACATCAGTTATATCCCCCAGGAAGACGCCTTCGACGAACACCTCACGATCGGTGAAAACTTGCAATTCGCCGCCGCCATCCGCGCCCCCCATCTTTCCGGCCGCGATCTGACCCGGCGTCTCGAGGGCAAACTGATCGAACTCGGTTTGAACGAGCGCCGCGACAGCATCGTCGGGAGCCCGGTCAAGAAGACGTTGAGCGGCGGAGAGCGGAAACGGCTCAACATCGGTCTCGATATGATCGGCTCGGCCGACGTTTACCTTTTCGACGAACCGACCTCCGGGTTGTCGTCAAAGGATTCCGAGCACGTCATCGAGATCATTCGCGCGCTGGCCCACAACAAGATCATTATCGTCACCATCCACCAGCCGAGCTCGAAACTTTTCCAGATGTTTCACAAGGCGATCCTGTTCGATAAAGGCGGGCGCCTGGTCTTTTTCGGCACGCCCACCGACATGTTGCGCTACTTCGCCGAGGCGGAACATCAGCACCAGTTTGGCGCTGATCTCGGGGCCTGTCCCTCCTGCGGAACGACGCGTCCCGAGTTTATTTTCGACGTCCTGGAGACCCCGCTACGCGACATCAGCGGTGACATTATCTACGAGGAGAACACCCGCGGACAGCTGGTCGCGGCGCGGCGATATTCTCCGGAATTCTGGCGCGACAAATACGAAGCGTTCCGGCTCATCCAGGATGTGAAGCAGGTTTCGCTGCGCCGGGGGCCGCCGCCTCCGCTGCCCGCCGCGCCGTCGAACAAGCGCCGCTTCATCATGCGCTGGCGGGACGAGTGGACGCAGTTGCGCACCCTCCTGCACCGCTCGTTCATGAGCAAGCTGCGCAATCGGGCGAACCTCGTCATCACCATCGGCGTGGCCCCGGTCCTGGCCCTCTTGATCGCGACCCTGCTCCGTTATTCCGAACGAGGGGAGTACGACTTCGCGTCGGCCTATCACATTCCCACCTTCCTCTTCCTGAGCCTGATCGTGGCGATGTTCCTTGGCCTGACAAACAGTGCCGACGATATTATTCGCGATCGGGCCGTTCTTCAGCGCGAGCGCAACCTCAACGTTCGCCTGCCTTACTACGTCACTTCGAAATTCGTGTCGCTCGGCTTCTTCGCGATCGTGCAATGCCTTCTCTTTGTCCTGATCGCCAATTACATCCTCGAGATTCGCGGCATGTTTTGGCTCGATCTCGGCATCATGTTCATGACCGCCATGGGCGGCGTGGCGCTTGGACTCGTTGTCTCTTCCCTCGTGGCCGATCCCAAGACGGCGTCGAATATCGTCCCGCTGGTCTTGATTCCGCAGATCATCATGGGTGGAGCGCTCATCAAGTATGAGGACATGAACCGTAACCTGGCGCTGGTTTACACGTTCTCCCGCTGGTTTTCCGAGCATCCGAACTCGGAGCAGGGGAAGAAGATGAACAGCCGGCTCCAGGTGCCCTTCGTCTGTCAGTTCATCGCCATGCGCTGGTCGTATGAAGAGATGGTGGTGGCGCAGGCCAAACTGAATCCGCTCACCGTCCGCCAGGAACGAACCCAGGATGAGATCGATAGCCTGATCGCGAAAAAGGAGCAGAATCCGGAGTCGACCAAACGATTGGACGAATTGAAGGAAACGCTCGCGGTCCTGTCGGGCCTGGAAGCGAAAACGGCGGAAGAATTAGACGGCTATCTCGGAGTAATCGACGAGGTCCTGAAGCGCAAGCGCCCATTCAATCGGGCAGATTTCAAAGACGCGGTCGGTCCGGTCACTGCCGAACAACTTTACGTGAATCAAAAGGTCTCGGATCTGATTTCGAATGCGGAGATGGAACAGAGCGATTACCGGCGGGGCGGTAAGCTGAACGTGTTTTTTGGCGAGGAGAAGCGCTACCTCGGGATGAAAGTGAACGTGTTCATTTTCAACACGATTGTCCTGATTGGATCAACGCTGGGGCTGCTCGGCATTCTCCATTGGATTCTACGACGACAACTGGAAGTAAGGCGATCGTGATGAAAAAAATCGAAAATCGAAAATCGAAAATCGAAAATGCCCCCACCCGTCTCATGGTCGCGGCGAGCGAGCACGATCCCGACATGCTGTATGCGACCCGTTTTTTCGCGCCGGACGCTTTTATTTTCCTCGAGGAACGCGGGAAACGAACGCTGGTCCTGAGCGATCTGGAGATCGATCGCGCCCGCAAACAGGCCGAAGCGGACGAGTTTGTTTCCTACAGCGCGCTCGAGCGCGAAGTGCAGGGAAAGCAAAAGAAAGCTCCCGCTTACGAAAAAGTGTTGTCGCATTTTCTGCGGAAACGCGGCGTCCGCTCGGCCCTGGTGCCGGCGAGTTTCCCGCTCGGTTTTGCCCAGGAACTGGCTGCATCGAAAATCCGTCTTCGGACCAGCAACGGCCTCTTCTGGCCGGAGCGCGAGGCGAAATCAGAAGAGGAGTTGAAGCTGATGCGCCGCGCTCTCGCCATTACCGAGAGCGGTTTGGCGCGGGCAATGGAAGTCCTTGGCGCCTCCACTCCCGGCGCAGGCCGGAAGTTGTCGTGGTCCGGGCGCACGCTCACTTCGGAAATCCTGCGGGCCGAAATCGACTCAGCGATTCTCCGCGCCGGAGGACTTCCCGCGAACACGATTGTGGCCGGGGGCGATCAGGCGTGCGACCCCCACGAGCGGGGCTTCGGCCCGTTAAAGGCCGATTCGTTGATCATTCTCGATATCTTTCCGCGTGACGCGAAGAGCGGCTATTTTGGCGATATGACGAGGACGGTGGTGCGCGGCCGGGCGAACGAACAGCAGCGAAAGCTTTGGGAAACCGTGCGCAAAGGACAGGAAATGGCCCTGCGCAAAATGAAGCCCGGCGTCGATGGATTGACGTTACACAACGAGGTGAAGCAGTTCTTCACCGACCAGGGTTTTCCGACGGAGATCCGGAATGGCCGTCAGGTTGGGTTTTTCCACGGGACCGGCCACGGCCTCGGCCTGGAAATCCATGAGATTCCGCGATTCCAGAAGACGGTGTTCAAACCGGGGCAGGTTCTGACCGTCGAGCCGGGTCTCTATTATCCCGGGGTAGGGGGCGTTCGGATTGAGGACGTTGTGGCCGTGACCCAGTCGGGAACGCGGATGCTGTCCCGATTCGAGAAGCGGCTGGAAATCTGACGGGGCGCTGTGGCCACGGCGGTCTGTCGCCCCGACTGAGCGGGGGCGGCTACAGCGCTTGAACAAATCACGCTTCGAGCGGTCTAACCTTGCAACGACGTAATGGCGAGCGAAGTCGAGGGTCCTTTGGAAGACAAAGAGGGCCTTCGACTTCGTTTTACATCTAAAGATACATGACACTGCTCAGTTACATTTACGGCTACGGATTCGGCTCAAATTGGCTGATCCTGGTTGGGATCCCGATCGTGATCGGGCTCTGGGCCCAGTTCCGGGTCAGCAGCGCTTTCAACAAATGGGGCCAGGTGCGGGCCAGCTCGAATATCACCGGTGCCGAGGCGGCGCGCGAGATTCTGGCGGCGGCGAAAATCAATGACGTCCAGGTGGTCGAGACGAATGATTATCTCGGCGACCATTACGACCCGACCAGCAAGCGGTTGTGCCTTTCCACTAACGTTTTCAACACGCCATCGGTAGCCGCTCTCGGCATTGCCGCGCATGAAACCGGCCATGCCATCCAGCATGCCGCTGCCTATGCTCCGCTCAAGATGCGCATGGCTGTCGTTCCGGTGACCCAGATCGCCTCTAAAATGTTGCCCTTTGTCATTATTGGCGGGTTGATTTTCCACATGACCGGGCTGATCACCCTCGGCATCTACTGCTACCTGATCCTGCTGGCGTTCCAATTGATCACCCTGCCGGTCGAGTTTGACGCCTCCCGCCGGGCCAAAATCATTCTCCAGCAAATGGGCATTGTGCAGCCGGGCGACGAGGTCCTGGGCGTGAACAAGGTGCTTAATGCCGCGGCCCTGACCTACGTGGCTGCGTTCATCGCCACCCTCGGCAATTTGCTTTATCTCCTGTCCGTTCGCGACCGCCGTTAAACTCGCGTGGCGCCTCCTGAAAAAATGAATCCCACCATCGCCTTGCCGTCGCCGCGAAATCGCTTTGCCGATTTCTTATCGTCGGGCCTGCGCAAGCGTGTTAAGCCTAAGCGCAACGCGATGGAACAGCCGAGATCGGATGAAGACCAGCAGCTCGTCGCGCGGACCCAAGGCGGCGAGGCGGCCGCTTTTGACGAACTCGTGGTGAAATACACGCCCCGGCTCTACGGCCTGATCTACAACATGACCTCGAACCACGAGGACACGAATGACCTGCTCCAGGACGTGTTTTCGAAGGCCTACAAATCCATCGGCGGGTTCCGGGGCAAATCCTCGTTTTACACCTGGATCCACTCGATCGCGGTGAACATGACCCTAAACTTCCTGAAAAAGCGGGGCCGCCGTTTCCACTTGAGCCTCGACGACATGGACGCGAGCGTCCAGAACGACAAGGAGTTCCTCGAGCTGACGGCCACGAGCAGCCCGGTCCGGGAAGCGGATTTGTCCGAGCTCCAGCGAAGATTGAACGAGGCCATGATGAAATTGTCTGATGAACACAGAGCCGTGGTCACCATGTTTCACATTCAGGGGATGCCCCATGCCGAGATCAGTAAAATCTTGCGTGTTTCCGAAGGCACGGTACGTTCCCGGCTCTTCTACGCGAACCGGCAATTGCAGAACTATCTGGAGGAATTCCGGAAGAACCCAGTTTCCTAATCCCTGACCCAACGCCAATTTTTAGATCCACCGCTGCATGAATCCAATTAACGAAGACGAGATCGGCAAGCTATTGCGGCTCAAGAAATATGAGCAGCCGCCGCCGGGCTACTTCGATAATTTCCTGCACGAATTCCATCGCCGGCAGCGGGACGAATTATTGCGCGAACCGCTCTGGCGCATTTGCCTGCAGCGGACCCAGGATTTCCTTTTCCGCCTGAACCTTCCAGGGCTCACTTCCTATCCCGCCGCGGTGACGGCAATCCTGGTTTGTGCGGCGGTCATTTCCCTGAAACTTTACCAAGCCCCCGAGACGGTGAATGTCGCGGCCCAAAATCGCGCTCCCGCCATTGCGACTACGTTGCAAGATTCCGCCTGGAGCCTGTCCAATCCGGTCTCGACCCGCGATCTTGGCCCGTCGCTCGTTCGCACGGTCAAAGACAGCTCCAAAACTCACCGGGTCGCGGCGCCTCCGCGTTACGTGCTTGATAGTACGCCTGTGAGTTATGAAGCGGCTTTCAGGTTTTAATCTCAGGAAACGCACGTTTCCGAACCGCGGGTTGTCTTTCCCGGCAATGACCTTTCGTTTCCTGGTCGTTTTCCTTGCCTGCGGCGCCCTCGCGCGGGCTCAGGAGCCAGGGTCCACTGCCCCACCAGCTCAATCCGCGGAGCCCTCCACCACTTCGATCAGCCGCGAGGTCAAAGAAATTTTCGACAAGTCGGCCAAAGCCGTGGTGAAAATCCGGGGCACCGATCAGCATGGCGACCTTTCCGGGACCGGATTCTTCATCGATCCGGCGGGGACGCTTTACACCGCCTATGCGGTCGGCGGTGACACCGAGAATTTGACCGTCGAATTCGAAGGCAAAGTCCATCCCGCCCG
The DNA here is from genome assembly GCA_035274845.1 of Chthoniobacterales bacterium. Lineage (NCBI taxonomy): Bacteria > Pseudomonadati > Verrucomicrobiota > Spartobacteria > Chthoniobacterales > Chthoniobacterales bacterium. The sequence continues at coordinate 385,126 of DATENU010000024.1, read as the reverse complement.
GGTCATGATGTCGGACGTGCGCAGTGGGATCGCGATCCTGAAGGCGGATATGGCGACCCCCGCCCTCCCGATCGGCAAGTCCGAGCAAATGGAAGTGGCGACCCCCGTAATGACGATTGGGTTTCCCCTCGACCTGGCCAAGACGCCGAGTTTCGGCATGGTCGCCGGGTTCGACCGAAAGTTTCTGGGCAATTATTTTCGAACCACCCACGTGCGGGTGAATCTTCCGACGCAGCGGGGCGAAGCGGGCGCGCCTCTTCTTAATTTCAAAGGGGAAGTCGTCGGCATTCTCGTCATGACCATTGATAACGGTTCCGCCTGCTACGCCCTGCCCATCGACGCGGCCGAAAAAATTCGAAATGACTTCATCCGTTTCGGCGAAGCGCGCCACGGTTGGATCGGGATCAACGTCGCGGCCGCCGAGAAGCCGGTGGACGGTTCCACGGCCGAAATGACCGAGATCATGAAAGACACGCCGGCCTACGGATCGGGCATTCAGACCGGCGATATCCTTCTCCAGGTTGGCAAGACCAAAGTCCACCAGCCCGAGGATGTGATTGACGCATCATTTTTCATCACCGCCGGCGACACCGTCCCGATCACGGTCATGCGCGGGGATGAGAAATTGACCTTCGACGTCCAGGCTGATTTTCATCCGGCGAGCCGTCACGTGCCGATGGCCGCGACCTTGACCCCGAGCCAGGGAATTCCCCTTCAGCTCGACGCTACCCAACGGACGCCGTAAGGGTAGATCGTCCCTGCGGCGTCGTTACTTCCGGTAAACCGACTTGCTGTCCTTTGCGTAGGTTGTCTTTTCGCGCGGGCCACCCCACTTGATGGTGACCGACGCACTCACGATGTCGACATGCGCATCGTAAGTCCCAATGAGCTCGTGACGCTGGCTATCGGTGAAATCCGAGCGCGGCTCGTCAACGAAGATGTGCGCATAACCGACATCGAGGTCGAGCCAGTCACGCGGAGAATACTTGGCGCCGAACGAGAGCCAGTAACGGTTGTTATCCGGAATGCGGGGCGTGCGAAACTCAGCGCCCTGGATCGGAGTCTCGTCGTAGGCAAAGCCGGTCCGCAGCGTCAGGGCCTTGCAGGCGTACCATTCAAACCCGACGGAATAACGCATCGAGTCGTCATAATTAATGCCCAGCACGTTAGGCGGTGTGCCGGGATTATCGAAAATGATCGGCACTTGCTGGAGTCGGCTCCAATGCGTCCAGCTCACGTCGCCCATGATGGCGTACTTCTTCAGGAACCGCTGGTAAATGCTGACGTGCAGAATGTCCGGCAGATCGAGGGGCGCCGTGACTCCCTGATCAAAGAAGACCGCCTGGAACGCGCCCGGCTGCGGAAACGCCGGGAGAGGCGGAGCTCCCGGAGCTGCGATCAGCGGAACCCGGCGGAATTCCGCGTCGCCTTCCAAAGTATGATCCATCTTTGACCGATAACTCACGCCGATGCGGCCATCCTGGAAGCATCCATCTTCGCCTTCGCCGGCCTTACGGTATTCGAAAAGCGCGCCCAGCGTGAAACCAATGGCCCAGTCGTCGCCCGTAATTTCCGTCACGCCATCGCGCCCGCCGGGAACGAAAGCGGCCGCGGTGTAGGCGGTGCGCGTCGCCGAAATGATACCGGGGATCTGCGCCGGCGGAACGCCTTGCGCCGCGAGGACTGCAGGCAAGGCGGTAAAGAACTGCCCGAGCGGTGTCTGGGCAGCGAGGCCGAAGTCAATCGCCTGGGTCAGCCGCGCCGAGGCGTATTGAATGTCGAGGCCAGCGCCGAGAGAGAGCCGGCCATACCGCCAGGCCAAAGTGGGTTGGATATCGATGGTAGTAAGCTTGGTCCGGAGCGCGGCGTAGCGGCCTACCCAGTCCGGCTGGTAATCGGTCTCCAATCCAAACGGAGTGAAGACACCAATTCCGGCGGTGATGTCGCCGTAGCTGCGGTCACGCACCAGCGGTTGGGATAGATACAGGTTCCCGAGGACGTGATTGATCCCGGCGTTTCCACCGTTGCCGCCGGTCACCGGCAGTCCCGCAAACGGTGTGCCAGGCAGGTCGTAGCGGGATCCCTGGTTGGTGAATTCGTCGGACGGCAGAATCGCATGAAGCCCCATCTGAAATTCCCCATGATCCAGCCGCGCGAGCCCGGCAGGGTTGAAGAATAACGTGGAGGCGTCTTCCGCGCTGGCCGCGCCCCCGGCAAATGCGGTCCCGAGGCTGCTGACACTTTGTTCGCTTAACTGGAAACTGCCGCCGTAGACGGCGAGCGGAAGACTCAGGACGATGACAGAGGAAACAACGCGGAGAAGAATGGACTGGCGCACAATGCGTTTGGCTATCCATCTCGCTTGCCGAACACAATCCTAAAGTATCCTGCCGCGTTGATTTCTTACGCCAACATCTGGCGAAATTCGGCTTCGTCGAGAATGCGAACGCCAAGCTTTTTCGCCTTTTCGAGCTTGCTCCCCGCTTCCTCGCCCGCGAGCACGAAACTCGTCTTCTTGCTCACGCTGCCGCTTACTTTCCCGCCCCGGGCCCGAATCAGCTCGGCGATTTCGTCGCGCGATTGACTGAGCGTCCCGGTGATGACCCAGGTCGTGTTCCGAAATCCAGGCGCGGCGCCTTCCGCTTTCGGTTCCGCGTCAAAGCGCAGCCCGGCCTTCCGCAGTTTCTCGACGACCGCCAGGTTGTGCGGTTCGCGAAAGAACTCGTGAATGCTCTGGCCGACCACTTCGCCGACGTCCGGGATTTGTTGCAGCTCCTCGACCGAGCTTTCCCGAAGGGCGTCGAGGTTCGGGAAATGATCCGCCAGGGCGCGCGAGGCACTGACCCCGACGTGCAAAATGCCGAGGCCAAACAAGAGCCGCCAGAGCGGACGTGTTTTGCTGCGCTCGATGGCGTCGATCAAATTGGCGACGCTCTTTTCCCCCATGCGTTCCAGTTCGAGCAGCGTTTCGGGTTTGAGCGAATAAATGTCGCCGACATCAGCGAGCAGCTTTTGTTGGACGAGTTGATTGACGGCCGCTTCACCGAGGCCTTCGATGTCCATCGCTCCACGTGACGCGAAATGCTCGATTCGCCGCCTCACCTGCGCCGGGCATTGGCTGTTCACACAGCGGATCGCGACCTGGCCTTCGTCCTTCACCACCGCGCTCCCGCATTCGGGGCAATGCTTCGGCATCCGGAATTTCTTCTCGGTCCCCTGGCGCAAATCGGTCCGCACGCTCACGACCGCGGGAATGACTTCGCCGGCTTTTTCGATCAGCACGGTATCGCCGATGCGAATGTCTTTGCGTGCGATTTCCTCTTCGTTGTGCAAGGTCGCGCGGCTGACGGTGCTGCCGCTCACCACCACCGGCTCGAGCGCCGCGACCGGCGTCAGCGTTCCAGTTCGCCCCACCTGAACGAGGATGTCGAGGAGCCGGGTCTCGACGCGTTCCGCCTCGTACTTGAACGCGATCGCCCAGCGCGGCGATTTGGCGGTGAACCCGAGCACCTCGCGTTGCGAAAAGGAATCGACTTTCACGACGGCGCCGTCTGTTTGATAAGCGAAGTCGTGGCGGATCCGATCCAGCTCATGGATCGCGCGCAAAATTTCATCCACGGAATCCGCCAGCCACCATTTCTCGCTGCCCGGCAGTCCGAGTTTTTTGAGCAACGCGAAGAGCTTGGAGTGCTGGTCGAGGGTCAGGCCTTCGATCAGGCCCGTGCCATAGCAGACGAGGCCGAGTGGGCGTTTCGCGGCGATCGCCGGGTCGAGTTGTTTCAGCGATCCGGCCGCGGCATTGCGCGGATTGGCGAACTCGGGCAGTCCCGCATCCCGGCGTTCCGCGTTCAGCTTCGCAAACCCGGCCTTGTTCAAATACGCCTCGCCGCGGACTTCGAGAATTTCCGGCACATCGCCCTTCAACTGCTTCGGGACGGAGCGGATCGTGAGAATGTTCTGCGTAATGTCGTCGCCGACCGTGCCGTCACCCCGGGTGGCGGCATACCGCAGGTGCCCGTTTTCGTAAAGGAGCGACACGGCCACGCCGTCCACCTTGGGCTCAATCACGACCGGGATTTTTTTGTTCGGCAACAGTCGCTCAAGCCGGCGGTAGAAGTCGGTGAGCTCTTCTTCGGAATAGGTGTTGTCGAGACTGAGCATCGGCACGCGATGCGTGATCTGGTCGAATGCCTTAAGCGGTTTGTCGCCGATTTGCTGGGTGGGGGAGTCCGGTGTCGCCAGTTTCGGAAACTGCTTCTCGAGGTCCTTTAGCTCGCGATAGAGCGCGTCGTATTCGCGATCGCTGATCGTTGGCGCGGCCTCCTCGTGATAGCGGCGATTATGCTCCTCAATTTCTTTGCGCAGCTGCGTGATCCGCCGGGCCGCTTTCGTTTCGTCTAACGCCATCGCGCTCAGAATAAGCCTCAAGGACGGGCGGTTTGAAACCGCCGTTTTTCGGCGATTTCAAATCGCCGCTCCTTGAGGCGCCCCTTGCAATCCGGGGCGATATGCAGTTTAACCATTACCAACCGTGAGCGAGCGCATTCTCGGCGTGGAAGGCGGCGGGACGAAAACGTCCTGGGCACTCGTCGAATCGGAAGGCGGCTCCTTTTCCGTAACCAAACAAGGCAAGCTGCCTCCGTCCAATTTCCGACTGGTCTCGCCCGAGCGTTTGCGCGCGATCTTCCAGCAGATGCCACGGGAAGCGGACCGGGTAGGAATGTTTCTCGCCGGCTGCGCGACCGAAGAAGACCGGATCGAATTACGGAAACTGGGAGCGGAGATCTGGCCGAACGCGAAGATCATAGCGGGCAGCGATCGCGATTCCGGTCTGGCGGCGGCGCTGGGCCGAGGCGACGGGATCGCGGTCAATGCCGGGACGGGCGCGTCGGTCACGGGCCGGCGCGGCGACCGCATCGAAAAGGCAGGCGGCTGGGGCCATATTCTCGGAGACGCGGGCGGCGGCTATTCACTGGCGCTCCAGGCGCTTCGCTTCATTTTGCGCGAATACGATCTCCACCGCGGCGAAGCGCAATTCACCGCCACCATCCTTCGCGCCTTGAGTCTCAACAGTCGCGACGATCTGGTTCGCTGGGCCCAGACCGCGGACAAGAACGACGTCGCCGGTCTGGCGCCGGTCGTTTTGGAATGCGCGATGAATGGCGACGAAAGCGTCATGAAAATAGTCGAGGAAGGGGCCGGGGTCCTGAGCGAGTACACGTCGGCCGTAGCGACCCGCCTCGGTTTGCTCGCCCCGAAAGTGATTTTGCTGGGCGGTCTTTTCCAGCGCGACGGCGTTTATGTTCACGCCTTCAAACGGCGGTTGAAAAAGAACCTCTCGGACGCGCGGGTCTCGATGAGCGACCAATCGCCGGAGCTCGGCGCGGCCTGGCTGGTGGCGCATGCCGACGAGCATCCAGCCGTGACGGTGAAGCCGTCCGCCGCGGAGACCGAGAATCTGGCGCGAGCGCTGACTGAGCAACGCAATCCGCGCTCGGAAAATCTAGAGAAACTCGGCGCGGAGGCGCTGGTCGAACTCTTTGTTGAGGAAGAGACCTTCGTCCAGGAAGCGCTTCGGAAAGAGAAAGCTTCACTCGCGCGCGCGATCGAAATGGCGACCAAGGCGTTGCGGAACAAAGGCCGGCTCTTTTACGTCGGCGCGGGAACGAGTGGGCGCCTGGGCGTGCTCGATGCCAGCGAGATTCCGCCCACATTCAGTGCTTCGCCGGAAATGGTGCAGGGAATCATTGCCGGCGGTATGGCCGCGCTGTCACGGAGTGTCGAGGGCGCGGAAGACGAATCGGGGAGCGGGGCGCTCGCGATCCAGGAGCGTGGCGTGACCGCCAGCGATGTTGTCTGCGGGATCACGGCAAGCGGCCGGGCGCCGTTTGTTCTGGGCGCGCTGACCGAGGCGAAAAAGCGTGGCGCCCAAACGATCCTGTTGACCTGCAATCCGCAGCGGGAGCGGCGGCCGGATTGCGATCTCGAAATCGACCTCGCGACTGGTCCTGAATTGCTTACCGGCTCGACCCGGCTGAAGGCCGGTACCGCAACGAAGGTTGCGCTCAATCTGATCAGCACAGGCGCCATGATCGGCCTGGGCAAGGTGCGCGGGAACCTGATGATCGACCTGACAACCTCGAACGCGAAGCTGCGCGATCGCGCGGTCCGCCTGGTAGCGAACCTGGCGAAGTGCGATCAGGCGCAAGCAGCCGAGCGCCTGGAAGCGCACGGCTGGAATGTCCGGGCTGCCCTAGGCTAGAGCTCAACCGCGCGCGATCTCGCGAAAGAACCGGTCCTAGTCCGGTTCACTGCTGATCAGGCGTCTTTATGATCCACTGGTAATTTGGGAGGTAGGAGATCACCTGGTAAGGACTGGATTGATTACAAGCGGACAGGTCCGTGATAAGAGGAGACGAATTGCTCGAGTTGCCCTGGACAAAAGGACCACCGTCGACGGACACCAGCCAATCGACTACACCAATCGGCGGCAAAACGCCGGTCATGCAATAGTTCGACTCGAACGTTGGCCCCCAGAATCCGCATCCCCCACAGACGTTGCAATCGTGCAACAAGGCGGGGCGATCAAACTCGACCTCGTCAAACAATTCCCATACGCCAGTTACATAGTTCCAAAGGGAAACGCTATTTTTGAAGTGGGTGGCAGTACTTGAATTTCCTGATATTTGATCCAGTTCACTACCTTCCGTCAAAGTGCCAGTGCCTCCGGTGCAGCCGGTAAAACTAGTCGTAAGGTTTCCATTATTAGTCGTCCCGGTATAAGAAATATTTTGACCGCCAGCGCTGCTGATAACCTGAACCGTGCCAGAGGAGGGAAAGGCATAATTGGGATTCACATAAATAGTCGATTGCGGTAAAGAAACTCCGCCCGAAGCCGCCGCTATGGTGGTGGCACGATTGTTACACGTAAGCTTCACTTTGGCAGGTCCCGCAGTCCTAACATTGGAAAACCGATATCGCATCACGGAACGAGTTTCGCCAAGAATCACGCGCGTCCCAATATATGGGTTCACCGTGTCGGGATTGAGGAACATCTCGGTAGTTCCTCCGTACAATTTGAATACGGCGTTGCCGCCGTAGTAGAAGAAAAGGACCTCGCTGCCATGAACCATGTGAGGGGTCGTGCTGGTGAGGTAGAAGTTATTGTATGGTCCCAGGCCTTTTGGGTAAACAATCCATTCCGCCTCAATGGTGGCTGACCCAGGGCTATTTGTGAATGGATGAAAATTGCTCGGCCAGTCGAAATGGACCAGAAATGCGCCGCCAAAGGCGACGCTCGTAAACGCCAAACTGCAAAGAAGTATGGGTAAGAGGAAGCGCTTCTTTCCTCTGGGCAACGATGGGGTTTGAATTGGGTTCATTCTGATTTTGCTCCTTGTTCGCTCGATGGGCTGTTGGGGTGGTTGGGGCCGCCATCGAGAACTCGAGCAGGCTCGCGCGCTGGCGGGGAAATGACGCCTGGGGGCTTCATCGCGGAGCTGTTTTACTCAATTTTGACCCATGGCGTCAATTGCCGTTCGGGATGCCATTTTCCGAATCATGACCCGCGAGCGGAGTAATGGTCAGTCGACACGCGCAACGAGTGGTCGACTCGGTGCCGCAGGTGAGGAACGATGACCGTCCTCGCGCGCGAGCCAAAATGGAGCCGAAGAAGGATCGTTGCCCTATCGCTGCGCGATAAGCCGCGAGCGATGGACGCGGTGATGTTTCGCGATCTGCCGCTTGTGGCTCCGCCTGGTTACCTGCGCCGCGTGCCTTCGGTGGTGCACCACCGGCTGGACAGTTTTGCTGTCCTCGGTCTGAATTTGCTCGGTGAACGATTCTGAATCGCGAAAATCGTCGCCCACAGAATAACGGGCAAAGACTTCCGGCGTGACCAGCCGCGAGCAGACATTTCCGCTGTGATAGCGCAGGACGAATTGGTAAAGCCCCGCCTCCTTCGCCATCCAATACTCCTTGGGCGGGACCAGGATCGGTTTACGCGAAGTCCCGGTCGGGCCGCGAAAAACGAAGGCGTGCACGCCCGGGCAGTCAAAGACCTCCACGAAAGGCAGGAGTCGCGACTTTTTTTCCACTACGATGGCCGCGGACGCGCCCCCGGCGAGCAGGCTGGCGAGGAGAAGGACAATGAGAAGTTTTGTACGCATAGCAACGAGGTTGAATCGATCAAACGCGTTGTAGTCATTTCCAATCCTGACCGCCAGCTATTTCCACCCGCGAGAATTATGAAAAATCTTTAAGCGCACCCGCGCGTCCATTTTCGAAGCAATAGCAACCAACCGAGGAAAATAATATGCTCTGGACTATCTTCGTTATCTTGCTGGTGCTCTATGTTCTAGGACTCGTCAGTTCCTATACAATGGGCGGTTTTATTCATCTTCTGCTCGTCATCGCAGTCGTCGTTCTGATCATCAATTTGATCTCCGGCCGGCGGGGGGTCTGATCCGGCGTCGCCGGAGGTAATGAAACCCGCTGGAATTGTCGGGATCATCCTGATCGCGATCGGCATCATCGCCCTCGCTTACGGGGGCTTCAGCTACACGAAACGCGAGAAGATTATTGATGCCGGTCCCCTCCAGGTGAGCGCGGACCGAGAAAAGACCGTCCCGTTTCCGCCCATCCTGGGTGGTATCTGCCTGATCGGCGGAATCGTGTTGGTCCTCGCCGGGAACAGGAAAGCGTAGGCGAGCGCTTCGGCCGCGTTTTCCGCCAACGGCTTGGAGCCGGCACGCCGTCGTGCCGGAGGGATTGCGCTTCGATTCATGTCTTCCCCCTCCATTTGTCTTGGCGGCCAATCTCGCATTAGTCTTTTCCTCGCTTTCCCGGCCTGATTGAATCATCGGCCATGCGCGGGGCTGACCGCTCGGGGATTCGCTGGCTTCAGGCCGAGCTTCCGGAATTGGTCGCGAGCGGTGTCCTGAGCGCCGAGGCGGCCGACGCCCTGCGGCAGCATTATTCCTCCGCGCCATCGGATTCGCCGCGCCGGATCGGGTTTGTTCTCTCCGCGATTCTGGGCTCGTTGCTGATCGGCGCCGGGATCATCCTCCTCGTCGCGCATAACTGGGATTTTTTCAGCCGGCCGATCCGGTGCGCGATCGCCTTTACGCCGCTGGCGCTCAGCGTCGCGCTCGGTGGTTTCGTCTTGTGGCGTCGAAGCGGTTCCCCCGCGTGGCGGGAGAGCGCCGCGATCCTGAATGTCGCTGGGATCGGCACCGCCATCGCGCTCGTCAGCCAGACCTACCAGATCCAGGGCGATTTCGCCCGATTCATTCTCGCCTGGATGCTGCTCGCGCTGCCGACGGTTTATCTCTTCCAAAGCAGTGTCGGGCTCGCGGCCTGGTTTGTCGGCGCCACCGTCTGGGTCATGTCGTCCAAGAACAGCGATTTACTCGGGTTCCGTCCTAACGACCTTTGGGTCTGGCCGATTCTCGCGCTTGGTCTCCCCTTGTTTATCTCGATCTGCCGCGAGAACCGTAACGGTTATCGGGCGCTGCTCGCCCTGATCGCAATCGCGATCGCGGCCGCGTTTTCACTGGGCCAGACCGACGAGTTGGGCGCGCAGTCATTCTGGCGGTGTTCGTTCGCGGCCTACTGGACCATTGTCTATCTCGTCGGCGCGGTTTGTTTTCGCGATTGGCGCGCGACCCGGCCGCATCCGTTCGTGGCGATTGGATGGATCGGAGTTCTTTCGATGACAATCGTTCTCTCCTTCCGCGACACCTGGCGCACTCACTCCTGGCAAACCGCGGTGGACTTCACGACGCGTCATTATCCCGATGCGCTTTCCGCCGGCATTCAAATTGCGTGGGTGGCCGCGGCGCTCGGCCTCGCTGGCTATGGCTGCTGGAAAGTGAGGGAGACGAATCTCGCGCCGGCTGCGCTTACGCCGGTGGCGCTGGCCGCCTGGCTCATCGCCAAACGCTTCGGTGATCCGCTCGTTCCATCTTTACTCATGAACGCCTTCGCCCTCGGTCTCGGCATTTTCACTCTCCTGCGCGGAATTCGGGCCGGCCGGGTATTCGAGGCGAATTTCGGGATGCTCGTTATCGCCAGCCTGGCGACGGCGCGATTTTTCGACAGCGACTTCGAGTTCGTCGTCCGGGGCATTGCGTTTATCGCCATCGGGCTTGGGTTCTTGGTTACGAACCTGGTCGTTTTGAAAAGGAAAGCGCGCCCGTGAAACACTGGCGGCTCATCGTTTTTGTTCTGGTCGCGCTCGCTCAGCTCGCGGCGCCGGCTTCGCTGATTTGGAAACGGGAAACCACCTTGCGGAGCGGCAGCGTTTGGAAATTCCGAACCGCTCCCGTCGATCCGGTGGACGTCTTTCGCGGTCGCTACGTCGCGCTTCAATTCGACATCGAAACCCAGGAGGTGACCCGGCCTGCCGCCGCGGGAAATCACGAAACATTTTTCGTCACCCTTAAACAGGGCGCTGAAGGCTTCGCCGAAATCGACCAGGTTTCGGTAGTGGCGCCCGCCCGCGATGATTTCCTCACGGTGCAGTTAAGTGGAAACAAAGTCGCGCTGCCGTTCGACAAATATTGGGTCACTGAACGCGATGCGCCCGCAGCCGAAGCTGCCTACCGCGCGCAAAGCCGGCGGGATAAGCGGAACGCTTTCGTGACGGTCCGCGTCTTCCGCGGTGACGCTGCCATCGAGATGCTCTATCTCGATAATAAGCCGCTCGGCGATTATCTGCGGGCGACCGCGAAATGAGCCGCAACTACCCGCCCGCCTTCAGCACGGCGAAGGTTTTGCTTCCTTTGCGATCCAGGTAAAGCAAAACGCCTTTCCGCGGGTCCGCCTTGTTCAAGGCTTCGCGGAACGACGCCACCGTCGTGATTTTCTTGCCGTCCACTTCCGTGATCACATCTTCGCGCTGGATGTCCTGGGCTGCCGCCAGGCTGTTGTCCGCCACGTCGGTCACGATCACACCCTGGTCCACTCCGAGTTTCAAACGCGTCGCGACTTCTTTGGTCAACTCCTGAACCTGGAGCCCGAATTTATTCGAATCTTCCGGCTTCGATGGAGTTTGCTGCGGGAGCTCGTTTGAGGCGCGGGAGATGTCGTTAGGCAGCTCGCCCGTCGTCACCGGGATCTTGAGCGTCTGGCCTTTCCGCCAAACGGTGAGCTCGACGTTCTGGCCGATCTTCTTTTTTAGGATTTCGCGCTGGAGCTGGATGTCGGTGCTGACCGCCGCACCGTCCACCTGGGTAATGACATCGAATGGGCGGAGATCGCTTTTGTAGGCCGGGGCGTCCGCTTCGATCGTGCGCACGACCACTCCCTTGTCGAGGCCCTTGAACAAATCGCGAATCGACGGGTCGTCGCCCAGCGATTCGATCCGGATGCCGAGCCAGGGCCGCAGAATTTTATGACCAGCGATGAGCTGTTGGCCGATTTCGTTCGCGAGGTTACTCGGGATCGCGAACCCAAGTCCGCGATTAAGCCCGTTGATGAGCGTATTCATTCCCACCACTTTCCCGTCGATATCGCAGAGCGGTCCGCCGCTGTTCCCCGGATTGATCGACGCGTCGGTCTGCAAATAATCCGAGATCGAATAGCCGCCGGTCGCGATCAATTTGCTCCGGCCCTTCCCGCTGATCACGCCGTAGGTGAACGTGTAATCGAGCTTGAACGGCGCCCCGATCGCGAAGGCGAACTGCCCCACTCGCACTGCCTCGCTGTCGGCAAATTGCGCCACCGGCAGGTTGGTCGCCTCAATCTTGATCACGGCGACGTCGGTCTTTTCATCCGTGCCCACCACTTTTGCCTGAAATTCGCGACCGTCCTTGAGCTTCACGTCCACCCGATCGGCGCCCTCGAGGACATGGTAGTTGGTGAAGATAAAACCGTCGGCGCGCACGATAAACCCGGAGCCTTCGCTTTGAATCGGCTGCGGCGAGCGCGGCCCCCGCCGGGGGGCATTGTCGTCCTGCGGCGGCGCTTGGAAGAGATCCTCCAGAGTGGGATTTTCGCCGCTGTCGTTCTTTTTGGTCACTTCGATAATGACCACGGTTGGCGCCACGATTTCGAACACCTTCGTAAATGCGCTATTGAGCTGGTGGACGACGTCCTTTCCGGCATCGGCTGCCGCCGGGGCGACGGTTGCGCTCGGGCCGCTATCGGGTTGAGCCAGCGGCGGAGCGGCGCGTCCGGAAACAGCCGCCGCGGCCAGGGCGAGAATGAGAAGAGTACGCATGGTTTCGGACTTGGACAGGAACTCTACGGCACCTGTTCAATTGGCGATAGGGGTGGCTTCATGTCTTACCTCTTGCTCTTGGCTCTTGCTCTTCGGGTGGCTGGGGAGAGAGCAAGAGCAGGAGCAAGAGCAAGAGTAAGAGAAGGAGCAGAAACAGGGGAGCGCGCACCTCGAGGTGCGCACATTGACACGATTGTTAAGGCCCTTAACGTTTTCCCTCACAAAACTAAAATGCTTACTCTTGCCCCTGGGAAAATGGATGGAAAAGAGTTCGTTTCGCACGCGCCCGGCTATTGGCCGGCGACTCCGCTGGAACTCTGGAACGATTGGAAATGGCAGCTCAAAAATCGGGTCACTTCCCTGGCTCAACTTGAGCAGCACCTGGAGCTCTCGAATGAGGAGCGCGCCGGCGTGCTCCTTTCCGGCGACAAGCTCGCCCTGGCCGTTACCCCGCACTTTTTTAACCTGATCGAGCGCGATAATCCTGATTGCCCGATTCGCCGCCAGGTCATCCCGCGGATCGAGGAAACCTGGACGTCGCCCTACGACATGGTCGACCCGTGTGGGGAAGATTCCCATATGCCGGTGCCGGGATTGGTGCATCGATATCCCGATCGCGTCCTCTTCCTCGTGACGGACCGTTGCGCGAGTTACTGCCGGTATTGCACCCGGAGCAGAGTGGTCAGCGGCGCCGGCGAACAGGAATTGCACACCGATTTCGAGGAGGCCTTTCGTTATCTCGAACAACATACCGAAGTGCGCGACGTCCTGCTTTCGGGTGGCGACGCCCTCCTCTTCAGCGACGACAAGCTGGAGAAAATCCTGAGCCGTTTGCGGGCGATCCCACACATTGAGTTTCTCAGAATCGGCACCCGCGTCCCGATCTTCCTGCCGCAACGCATCACTCCCGAGCTCTGCGCCATGCTGGCGAAATACCATCCGCTCTGGATGAGTGTGCACGTTAATCATCCCCGGGAGCTGACCGTGGAAGTGAAACAAGCCCTCGAACGGCTGGCGAACGCCGGCATTCCGCTGGGCAACCAAAGCGTTCTTCTCGCCGGCGTGAATGACAACATCGAGACGATGAAGACGCTCGTGCAAAAGCTCCTGATGTGCCGGGTCCGACCGTACTACATTTACCAATGCGACCTGATCACCGGCTCATCTCATCTGCGCTCCTCTGTCGCGAAAGGAATTGAGATCATCGAAGGCTTGCGCGGCCATACGACCGGTTACGGTGTGCCCCAGTTCGTGATCGACGCTCCCGGTGGCGGCGGCAAGGTGCCGATCAATCCTGGTTACGTGTTGTATCACGACAACGAGAAGATCGTGATCCGCAATTACGAAGGCAAAATCTTCGAATACCCCGAGACCGGCGCCGATCCATCCGTTCAGTTCGCTCCCCAGCGCGAGTACCACGACGAGTATCTTTACTCGTAGCAGCTACTTCACCGTCAGGGTGGTTTTCATTCCTTTGGCGGTATGAAAGTCCACCGGGCAGGTGACCACATACGTGCCGGGCTTCAGATTCACTTCTAATGTTTGCGTTTGCCCAGGCTTCGGATTTGTCGCCAGCTTTTTGTTAATGCCTTCGCCTTTGATCGCGAAGCTATGCGCATGTTTGCCGGCGTTCTTGATTACGAATGTCGTTTTACCCGCCTTCACCGTGGACGGCATCTCGAATTTATATTCTGACATCGTCACGTTGATTTTTTGACCTTCTGCCGCCCGCGATATTCCCGTGCAAAAGGTGACCGCAGCGATAACCAAAATTAATGTCTTCATACCATTATATCGGCTGCGGCTCGCAGATCGGTTCGTTGTTGATCTTTGGTTTTCGTTAGGTCGAGCGAAGTTATTTTCTTTCGTAAACCACCTCGCCGCCGATCACGGTCATGGCGCACTTGGTCGTCAGAATTTCCGGCTCCGCGATCTTCATGATGTCGGCGGAAAGGACGGTGAGATCGGCGAGCTTGCCGGGTTCGATCGAGCCTTTGTCGTTCTCTTCGAAGGCGGCATAGGCCGGAGCGAGGGTGAACATCTTAAGCGCTTGCTCGCGGGTAACGGCCTGCTCCGGGTGCCAGCCATCGAGCGATTCGCCTTTGATGCTCTTGCGGGCGACGGCGGCGTAGAATTCGATCATCGGTTCGCCCCGTTCGACGGGAGCGTCGGAGCCGCAGCAGATGATCGCGCCCGACTTAAGGAGGCTTTGCCAGGCGTAGGCGCCGGCGAGGCGTTCTTTGCCGAGACGAGCCGGCGCGAAAAAGAGGTCGCTGATGGCGTGGGATGGTTGCATCGACGCGATGACATTGATGCTGGCGAAACGCGGGATGTCTTGCGCGCTGAGAATCTGGGCGTGCTCGATGCGCCAGCGCGGCTCACGCATTTTTCGTTTTGTGTTTGGGACGGCGATCATCGCTTTTTCGTAGAGGTCGAGGATGAGCCGGTTCGCGCGATCGCCGATGGCGTGGGTTTCGATCTGAACGCCTTTCCGGAGTGCTTCCTCGAAAATTGGCTGGAGTTCAGATTCCTTTTGCGTGAGGTAGCCTGAGGTTTCCGGCGCGTCGGAGTATGGCTCCAGCAATGCCGCCCCGCGCGAGCCGAGCGCACCATCGAAAACGACCTTGATCGTCCGCTGGGTGAAACGGTGATCGAACTGGTTAAGCACCGGGCCGTCTCTTAATAATGCTGCTCCGGCCGGTCCGGGCGCGTAGACGGCGTTGTAAACCCGAATCTTGCATTGGCCCGCCTCCAACGCCTGCCGGATCGGCGGAAGATCTTCGAGATTGCTGCCCGCATTCTGAATCTCGCACCAGCCTAACGACAGCTCGCGCTTTACGCCCACGACGAACGCTTCCCGGCGCTCCGCTTCTGTCGGTTTTGGAACATTTTTGTGGACCAGTTCCTGGGCGTGATCGAGCAACATGCCGGTCGCTTCCCCGGTTCCCTTGTCGCGCAAAATTTCGCCGCCAAATGGATTTGGCGTTTGCCTGTCGATTTTCGCGATGCGCAAGGCAGCGCTGTTGGCGATCGCGGCGTGGCCGTCCGCCCGAGTCAGGAAAACCGGATTCTCGGGCGCGATCTTATCGAGATCCGCGCGGGTGGGGAACTGCGCCGGTTTCCAGAACGTCTCGATCCAGCCGCGGCCGGTGACCCATTTTCCCTTCTCCGTCTTCGCGATCCGCTCCTTCACTTTCGCGAGAAAATCTTCGAGCGTGTTCGTGCCTTCCAGGTTCAAAGTCAGCTCGCGCTCGCCGATGCCGAAAATGTGGCAATGCGAATCCGTCAGGCCGGGGACGACGGTCTTGCCGCCGAGATCGACGGTCCGGGCCGTCTCGGTCTGATATTTCTTCGCTTCGGCGTTTGAGCCTACGAAAACGATTCGATCACCCTTCACCGCAATCGCTTCGGCTCGTGGCTGGTGTTCGTTCATCGTGTAAATGTTTCCGTTGATGAAAACAGTTTGGGCCGTTTCCGCGCGCCCCGGCCCGGCGAGAGCGAAGCAAAGCGCGAGAAAAAGAAAAATCCCTGATCTGTTCATGCCATTCATCTTCACGATTCCGGGGCGGAAGGTCGAGCGCGCTTCGGATTGGCGAAAAAAGACCGCAAATCCTGTGAATAGTTTTTCATTTATCGGTTTTGCTTATTCGGCGCTTTTCCGTATGAGAAGAATTGTTGCGTCGTTTTTCGAGGGAAAACGGACGGAAAAACAAATTTCTTTTTGCCAATGAGATGTCGATTTATAGACTTGCCGCCTTCCCTCCGGTGCAATGCGATTTAACCTTTAACCTGCCGACCTCTGAGCACCGCACATCCTAACCACCAGTCCGGTTCGTTTTTATCTTGGCGGCTGCACCTCTACGGAAGCACAGTTCGCTAAGCCCTATGGCGAATTTTTTTCCACGATGGTCCAACTGGCTGCCGCTTAAGATTTCCATTTGCGGCGTCGTGATCGTTTGCGGCCTGACCGCGGGGACGTGGTACTATATTACGCCAAAATACACGCGGGTCGGCTATCAGCCCGTCCAGCCGGTTCCGTTTCCGCACGACATTCACGTCTCGCAGCTCGGAATGGATTGCCGGTATTGCCACAGCTTCGTGGACGTAGCGGCGCATTCGAACCTGCCGAACACGCAGACCTGCATGGCGTGCCACACGCAGGTGCAGAAGGACAATCCGAAGCTGGAGCCGATCCGGGCGAGCTGGAAGACCGGGCAGCCGGTTGAATGGGTGCAGCTCCATCGCACGCCCGATTACGTTTATTACAATCACGCGGCCCACGTGAATCGCGGGATCAGTTGCGCCAGCTGCCATGGCGAGGTCAATCACATGCCGGTAGTTTATCACGCGAAGCCCCATAGCATGGCGTGGTGTCTCGAATGTCATCGCCACCCGGAGAAGTTTCTCCGTCCGGAAACCCAGATCACTAACCTGGATTGGAAACCGGAATCGGAAAAACCGGCGGACTTTGTGGCCAAGTACGGCCAGCCAAAAGAGGCCAAGGACGATTGGTCGAAGAAAGAAAAGCTGACCCAACAGGAGATTGGCCAGACGTTGAAAGAACGTTGGAACATTCAGCCTCCGCTCAATTGCCAGGGGTGCCACCGATGAAGCGCATTTTCGAGCACCCACCGGAGAAGCTGACCGGGAAGCGTTACTGGCGCAGCCTGGGCGAATTGAGCGACACGCCGGAATTTCGCAGCTGGCTCGAGCGCGAATTTCCCGCCGGCGCCGATCAGCTCAACGGCGATGAATGGTCGCGCCGTGGTTTCTTGAAGTTGATGGGAGCTTCGATGGCGCTGGCCGGTTTCGGCATGACGAGTTGTCGCCGGCCTGAAGCGCACCTGGTTCCGTTCACGAAGAGCGTCGAGTGGGCGATTCCGGGCAAGGCGCTCTATTACGCGACGGCGATGCCTCGGCGCACCGGTGGAATTCCGCTCGTGGTCACGACCCACGATGGCCGGCCAACCAAGATCGACGGCAATCCTCTTCATCCCGCCAGCGGCGGCGCCACGGACGGGTTCGCTCAGGCTTCCGTTCTCGATCTCTACGACCCCGCACGCTCGAAGCGGTTCGCCCAAAAAGGGGAAAAGACCGAAAAGGGCGAAAAGAAGGAAACTTTCGAGACGCGCGACCGGGCCGAATTCGAAAAATACCTGACCCAGCTTCGAACGAAGATCGCCGCGGATGGCGGAGCGGGGCTCGCCTTTCTCGTCGAGGAAGTGCATTCGCCGACGCGCGAGCGTTTGCGCGCCGAGCTGCTCAAGGTCTATCCGAAAATGCGGTGGTGCGTTTACGATCCGGTTCTGACCGAAGCGCAAAGTTTCGCGACCCAGCTCAGCTTCGGCGAAAACGCGCGGCTCGTCCCGCACCTGGAGCGCGCCGATGTGGTGCTCGCGCTCGATAGCGATTTCCTCGATTGCGGCGAAGGCAACCTGGCAGGCATCCGCGCCTTCACGTCACGCCGTCGCGTGGGGACGTCCAAGGACACGATGAACCGGCTCTACGTGGTGGAGAACCGGTTTACGCTCACCGGCGCGATGGCCGATCACCGGATGCGGTGCCCCGCGAGCCAAATTCCCGCATTCACGCGCGCCCTGGCCGGAAAAATTGCGCTCGCCACCAAGGACGCGGGTCTCGCTTCGACGATTGCGACTTTAACGGAGCCGACGAACGCGATGAAGTTCGACGATCAATGGCTCACCGAGTGCGCGAATGATCTCATGGCGAAGCCCGGCGCGAGCCTGGTGCTGGCCGGGCCGCATCAGCCCGTCGTCGTGCAATTGATGGCGTATGCCATTAATTCGGCGCTCAAGAACGTGGGGGCGACCCTGATCGTGCGCGAATTTTTGCGCGCGCCCAAGACGAACAGCATTCTGCAACTGGCCGGCGAAATTAATGGCGGCCGGATCAAACAGCTTTTCATTTTCGGGGGCGACCCGGTTTACAACGCGCCACGCGGGATCACGATCGATCGCGAGACGAAAGCGCCGGTCGATTGGCCCGATCTGCAGAAGAAGGTGCCGGATGTCGTCCGCCTTGGACATTTCGAGGATGCGACCTCGGAGTTGAGCCACTGGCATGTTCCCGCCGCGCACTATCTCGAGGCCTGGGGAGACGCGCTCACGTCGGAGGGCGCCTATCTCGCGATTCAACCGATGATCCTTCCGCTCTATGGAGGAATGTCCGAGATCGAGCTGATGAACGCGATCCTCGGCGGCCCGAAAGTTGAGGGCCCCGAACTCGTTCAGGAAACATTTAGGGCGACCGCCCCCCCGGGCGATTTGGCGACGGCCTGGTCGCAACTACTGCGGGATGGGTTTGCGACGCATATTGTGCTCAAGGATAAGCCGCCCACGTTCAATTCGAATAACGCGGGTGGCGTTGCCCACACGCTTTGGGCCACGGCGGCCAACCCGACGCTGGACGCTCCGGAGATTGTCCTCACCCGAAGCTATGCCATGGACGATGGCCGTTACATCAACAACGGCTGGCTCCAGGAATTGCCCGATCCAATCACTAAGCTGACCTGGGACAATGCCGCGATGATGAGTCCGGTTCTCGCCCAGCATCTTGGCGTCACCACCGGCGATCTCATCAACATCGCCATAACGGAAATGACGAAGGACGCGAACCAAAAGCCGATGCGGCGGGAACTCGTGATCGCGGCTCTCATTTCGCCAGGGCACGCGGACAATTCAATTACCATTCCGCTTGGCTATGGCCGAAAGAAAACCGGTCCAATCGGTGAAGAAGCTGGCTTCAATGCTTATCTCCTGCGGACCAGCTCGAATCCTCACTACATCGCTGTCGACGGGAAGACGATTGAGGCGATATCCGTAACGACCGCGCCGACGCCAAAGGCGAAGCCAACTCCGAAGCCGGGGGACTCAGCCACACCGGACAACACTCCGGACCGTCCGAAGATGCATACCCTGGGGTCGTACGCGCTTTCGATTACGCAGGACCATTGGAGCATCGAAGGCCGCGGCCTCGTCCGCGAGGCGACGCTGGAGCATTACCGCGAAGACAATGAATTCGTGCAGAAGATCGCGGGTGACGAAGAACTGCCGCCCAGGCTTCCCTCACTTTATAGCCATCCACCGCTAAGCGCCGAACAACAATGGGGGATGGCGGTCGACCTCAACGTTTGCACTGGCTGCAGCGCCTGCATCATCGCTTGCCAAAGCGAAAACAACATCCCGATCGTCGGCAAACTCCAGGTTAGCCACGGACGGGCCATGCACTGGCTGCGGCTCGATCGTTATTACGCGAGCGAGAAGCCGTTCAACGAAGACAAGGGCGAGTATCCGGAGAACCCCGAGATCGTCCACGAACCGATGATGTGCCAGCACTGCGAAAATGCGCCGTGCGAAACGGTTTGCCCGGTCAACGCCACCGTCCACAGCGAAGACGGCTTGAACGTCATGGCCTACAACCGCTGCATCGGCACCCGGTATTGCGCCAACAACTGTCCCTTTAAAGTCCGGCGCTTTAACTTTTTCGATTACAACCAACGGCCGATTGGCAAAAAGAAAGTCGGCCCGCTCTCGGTCTACCAGGAATATCTCGGACCTCTGACCGAGAAGGGCGCGCCCGATGCGAGCAAGCTCCAGAAGAATCCGAATGTCACCGTCCGGATGCGCGGGGTCATGGAGAAGTGCACTTATTGCGTGCAGCGAATCGAGGAAGCAAAAATCGCGGCCCACGTCCGGGCGGGCGCTTCGGACAAGCTCCTTATTCCGCGCGACTCGTTCACCAGTGCCTGCGCGCAAGCCTGCCCGACTGAGGCGATCGTTTTCGGCGATGTGAAAGATCCGGAAAGCCGGGTCTCGAAGATGAAAATGCAGGACCGGAATTACCAGCTGCTCAAATATCTGAATGTGAACACCCGGACGAGCTACCTGGCGCGAATCAGGAATCCGAATCCGAAGATGCCGGATGCGAGCCGGATCGCGGTGGCAAGCCTGGGCCACGAAAGCCACGAAAACGGCGCGAAGCCCAAACACGAGACTAACGCGACGCAGCCCGAGGAGAAACCGTGAGGACGGATTTCAGATCTAAGATTGCAGATTGCAGATTGGCGTTCATGCCACGGAGCCAATCTGCAATCTACAATCTGCATTCGGCAATTTAGATATGGACGGCGCAATCACAGCTCCAGATGTAATTGAAGGCGAAGCGTCGGCTTCGGTGGAGAAGCCGTTGCAGCGCGTCCCGCTTGTCTTGCACAAGCGGAACTTCAGCTGGATCACGGAGCGCATTGCCGGTGCGGTCGAAGGCCCGGCGCCCCGCTGGTGGTGGGTTTCTTTCGCGATCACTTCCATGGTCGCAATGTTTGGGTTGTTCTGCCTCGGCTACCAGATTTCGACCGGCGTCGGGACCTGGGGACTGAATCATCCGGTCGGTTGGGCCTGGGACATCACCAACTTCGTTTTCTGGATCGGTATCGGACACGCCGGCACTCTTATTTCAGCCATTCTGTTTTTGCTCCGGCAAAAATGGCGGACCTCCATCAACCGCTCCGCGGAGGCGATGACGCTCTTCGCCGTTATTTGCGCCGCGATTTTCCCCGGCGTCCACGTTGGCCGTGTCTGGATGGCGTGGTTCCTTGCCCCGCTGCCGAACAACTACGGGATCTGGCCGAACTTCCGGAGCCCGCTGCTCTGGGACGTTTTTGCGGTATCGACCTACTTCTCGGTCTCGGTCCTCTTTTGGTACACCGGACTGATTCCTGATCTGGCGACCCTGCGCGATCGCGCGACGACGAAGATCAAGAAGTTGCTTTACGGAATTTTCGCCTTCGGCTGGCGGGGATCGAACCGGAACTGGCGTCATTACGAAATGGCGTACCTGCTTCTGGCCGGCCTTTCCACCCCACTCGTGCTTTCGGTGCACAGCGTCGTTTCCTTCGACTTCGCCACCTCAATTATCCCGACCTGGCATACGACGATTTTCCCGCCCTACTTCGTGGCCGGCGCGATTTTCGGCGGGTTCGCCATGGTGCTGACGCTGATGATTCCGGCCCGCGCGATCTACAAGCTGCACGACATCATCACGCCGCAACACGTCGACAAGATGGCGAAGATCATTTTGCTGACCGGCTCGATCGTGACCTACGCCTACGGCATGGAATTTTTCGTGGCCTGGTACAGCGGCAATCAATACGAAAAGTTCGCGTTCTATAACCGCATCTTCGGCCCTTACTGGTGGTACTGGTGGACCGGCATGCTCTTTTGTAACGCCCTTTCCCCGCAACTCTTTTGGTTCAAAAAATTCCGGGCCAACATCTACGTCGTTTACTTCGTCTGCATGTGCGTGAACGCCGGCATGTGGTTCGAGCGTTTCATCATCATCGTGGGCGGATTACATCGCGACTTCCTTCCCTCGTCCTGGGGAATGTTTTACCCGACCTGGGTCGATATTTGGACGTTCGTCGGGACGTTCGGAATCTTCCTCTCGCTCTTCCTCATTTTCATTCGCTACCTGCCGATGATCGCGATGTCGGAGGTAAAGATCGTCCTGCCTGAGGCCGACCCGCACCATGCGACGGCGGCTGGGCATCATCCCGTCGCAGCCGGCGGAAAGGAGCGCAATTGAGAACGCTCTCTTTCTGTAGCCGCTTCGCTGTGCGAAGCGATGAGGGCCGACGTGATTGGCAGCGCGCCACGCTACGCGTCCCACAGGGACGCGGCTACAGGGCCGGCGGAAAGGAGCGCAACTGATGAGGACGCCGTCCGGAAATAAAGTCTACGGGATGGGCGCGGAATATCCGAGCGCCTCCGCCCTGTATGAGGCGGCGAAACGAGTGCGCGATGCCGGGTTCAAACGCTGGGATGTGCATTCGCCTTTCCCGATTCACGGCATGGACGACGCGATGGGCCTGGGCAAATCATGGCTGAGCGCCGTCGTCCTGGCGGGCGGCATTACCGGATTGCTCACGGCCGTGATCCTGGAGTTTGGGCCTTCCTCGATCATTTATCCGCTGGTGGTTCATGGAAAGCCGGTCGACTGGCGGACCGTTCCCGCGTTTTTCCCAATCATGTTCGAGCTCACCGTTCTCTTCTCAGCGTTCACCGCGTTTTTCGCGATGCTGATCATGAACGGTCTCCCGCGCTGGTACCATCCGGTTTTTAACTGGCAACGATTTTCCCGTGCGACGAACGACGGATTTTTCCTGATCATTGAAGCGCGTGATCCGCGTTTCACCGAGCTCGAGGCGCGCGAACTTTTGGAACAAAGCGGCGGCCAGCACGTCACGATTATCCACGAAGAGTAACCTATGCTGCGCGGCTTCCTTCTCATCTTTCTACTGATCGGCATCGCGATTGTCGCGGTGTTCGGTTTCCGTGGCCAGACGAGTACCGGATCGCCGATCGAGGTTTTCCCGGACATGGTGCGGCAGCCGAAAGTCCGGGCGCAGGCGCCGCTTGGATTCTTTGCTGATGGCCGCGGCGCGCGCCCGCCAGTTCCCGGCACGGTTCCACTCGGCTACGAAATGCCGAAGGCCGGCAGCGAACCCGCGCCGGGCGCCCCGCCTCTCCCGGCTGAGACGAATGCGCAACCAGAGTTCGGGTTCAGCGGCGGCACTGATTATTTCAACACCGGCAAGATGGGGACCAACTGGGGGACCGGTTTTCCCATTACCGTGGACGCAGCCCTGATGGAGCGGGGGAAACAGCGCTTCAATATCAACTGCGCCATTTGCCATGGACCGGCCGCCGCCGGCAACGGAATGACCAAGCAGTATGGCCTGACCACGGTCGTCTCGTTGCAGGATGAGCGAATTCGCAAGATGTCCGACGGCGAGATCTTCAACACGATCACGAACGGCAAAAACACCATGCTGGCTTACGGGCCCAATGTCACCGTGCGCGATCGTTGGGCGATCATCTCGTATCTGCGCGCATTGCAACGCAGCCAGAACGCGACCGAGGCGGATGTGCCGCCGGAACATCGCGCCGAGTTGGACAAGCCGCCGGAAACGAAACCCGAACCAACCGCGGAGGCGGCCAAGAAATGAGCGAACGTTCTGACGTCGTCCCGACTCCGGAAGGGGAATACATTGAGACAAACCGGTTTGCCCCGTTGTCTCTCCTGCTGGCCCTTATGGGAATCGTCGGACTTGGGCTCAGTGTGGTGGGCGCCTTCGTGGCGAAGCACCAGTTCAGTTTTTCCTGGCTCTTTGCCTTTGCCTTTTATTTCACGCTGATCGCCGGCTGTTTCTTTTGGATCATCGTCCATCACGTGACGGACGCCGACTGGTCGGTCGTCGTCCGGCGCCAGTTGGAGAACCTGGCGATGCTCATGCCGCTGATGGTCCTCTTCTTTGTTCCAATCGTGATTTTCCGGCATCACCTCTACGAGTGGATGAACATTCCGCCCGGTCACGATCCGATTCTGGACAGCAAACGCGCCTACTTGAACTGGCATTTCTTTGTCTTCCGCTCGGCATTTTATTTCTTCTTCTTCATTGTCGCGACGCTGCTCTTCCGGCGTTTCTCCATCCGGCAGGACCGCAATGGCAATCCCGGATTTACGTTGGCGATGCGCCGGCTGGCCTTCGTCGCTCTGCCTCTGTTCGGGGTGTCGCTCACCTTTGGCGCCTACGATTGGCTGTTGGGGATCGACTACAAATGGTTCTCCACCATGTGGGGCGTATATATTTTTGCGGGAGCCGCGGGCAGCTCGATGTCGCTCCTGGTCCTGGTGATGGCCGGTTTGCAACGGGCCGGCTATTTGAAGGAAACCGTTACGGTGGAGCATTTCCACATCATGGGTAAGTGGATGCTCTCGTTCACGGTGTTCTGGGCCTACATCGGTTTCAGCCAATACATGCTGATCTGGTACGCCAACATGCCCGAAGAGACGGAATACTTTATCCGGCGAAACACCGAGTCGTGGAATGCGCTCAGTCTCTTCCTCGTGATCGGCCGGTTCTTTGTCCCGTTCGCGATCCTGCTGGTGCGCTCGCCGAAGAAAAGACCACTGCAGCTTTGCCTGATCGCCGGCTGGATCGTCTTCATGCAACTCGTCGATCTCTATATTGTGATCTTGCCGGCTCTCCATGGGGCCGGCCTTCTCGTGAGCATCTGGGACTTCATGCCGCTGCTGGGAATGGGCGCGACGCTTGCCTTTTTCTACCTGCGGATTGCTCGCAGGAGTTCTCTTTTCCCGAACCGCGATCCGCGCCTGCTGGAATCGCTCCACACCGTGAATTGACGTGAGCCAGGAAGAACCAATCCAAAGTCATCAACCGCGTTCCATGTTCTCGACCTGGATCGGGGTGGTGCTGCTCTTCGCCTTTTTCGGGTTGCTGGCGCTGGTGATCGTGCGGGCTTCGCCTCGCGGCGATACCTACGAAGCGAAACGCGCCAAGGTGCGGGCCGAGAAACTGGAAGCGGCGCAGAAGGAAAACATGAACGCCCTGACGACGTATGCCTGGGCTGATAAAGCGAAAGGCGTCGCCAGGATCCCGATTGAGAGAGCGATGGAATTGACCGTGGCGGAGCTGGCCCAAAAGAAGCCCGCGGCTGCGGGGCCAATTGCCGCTCCCGTGACGAGCCCGGCGCCACAGACGGCGACAAGCCCAGCGGCCCCCGCGACCTCGCCGGCGGGAAGCGCGACCCCAGCACCATCCGTAACCGCGTCCCCGGCCGCGACCACGCCGAAGCCCACTTCTGTCTCGGGGCCAAATTCGGAGAGCCACAACCAGCCTGCCGCCGCCATCAAACCGCCGCCTGCGCCGCCCGGTTCCCAGCCGGGACCATCGGCCACTCCTGGCGGTTCTCCTCCTTCCAGCGCCGCCAAGGCGCCAGCGAGCCCGACCGTTTCACCGACCCCAGCCGCACCGGGGACACCGCTGCCGGTCCGCGGCAAGACGCCATGAGCCGAGAATTGAAAATTTCCTGATGAATCCGAGCGAAGTACCACTGAAAGCACCGACCAGCGCGGCTATTCCCACGCCCGATGCCGACGTGACGAATCGCGACGTCGAGCAAGTCGAGCGCGCCTTGATTGATGCGTCGACCCGGCTGCCCGTCCTGTTTTTCTACGGCTCGGCGATTGTCTGGCTCCTCCTGGGCACGATCCTGGCCGGGCTGACTTCCTTCAAGCTCCACGCTCCCGATCTGTTGGCCGATTGCAGCTTTCTCACCTGGGGCCGGATTCGGCCGGCCCACATGAACGTGATGGTTTATGGATGGGCGTCGATGGCCGGCATCGGCACCGCCATCTGGCTGATGGCGCGCCTCTGCCGTTCCACCCTGCGCCATCCGCTGCTGCTCATCGGAGGCGGCGCCTTCTGGAATCTCGGAGTGCTCCTTGGCGTGGGTGGCATTCTCTGGGGAGACAGCACCGGTTATGAATGGCTGGAATTTCCGCCTTACGCCGCTATCGTCCTGTTCGTCGCTTATTCGCTCGTCGTCTCGTGGGCGATGCTGATGTTCCGCTTCCGCCGGGGCGACCACATTTACATTACGCAATGGTATTTGCTCGGCGCGTTTCTCTGGTTCCCGTGGGTGTATGGCGCGACCCAGGTGATGCTTTTCGTGACGCCGGTGCAGGGCGTGATGCAATCCGCCGTGACCTGGTGGTTCGCGAATAATCTTCTCTTTCTCTGGTTCGGCGCCATCGGTCTCGGCACGGCGTATTACATGATCCCGAAAGTGATCGGCCGGCCGGTCTACAGTTACCACCTCGCGGCGATCGGTTTCTGGACCTATGCGTTGTTCGCGAGTTGGACAGGAATGCAGCGCCTGGTCGATGGACCGTTCCCTGCCTGGATGATCACGGCCAGCATCGCCGCGACGATTTTCACCATCATTCCGGTGGCCACCGTGGGGCTTAATCACCACATGACAATGCGGGGATACTTCGGCCTGATGCGCTATAGCCCAACGCTGCGCTTCACGGTCTTCGGCGCGATTTCCTATACCGTGTTCAGTCTGGCGGGTGTCCTGATTTCCCTCCGCTCGGTCGAGCGCTATCTGAACTTTACCCAGGCGAGCGTGGCTTATTCGCACATGGGGTTATACGCGTTTTTCACGATGACCATTTTCGGGTCGATGTATTACATCGTGCCGCGCCTGGTGGGCCGGGAATGGCGCTACGCCAGCCTGATCAAACTGCACTTCTGGGCGTCGGCCTACGGAGTCGGCCTGATGGTCTTGATGCTTTTCGCGGCGGCCATTGCGCAGGGGAGCGCTCTCGACGACGCCTCTCTCTCGTTCACTCAGGGACTGGAATATGTCCCGATGTATTTGCGGGGCCGGAGCCTTTCCGGCCTGCTCTTGACGGTCGCCCATTTCATTTTCGCGTTTCATTTCGGGCTCATGCTCTTTGGCCTGGGGCGGACGGCGAGTGTTCCCACTTTTCTCAATCCGCAGGAAGAGGAGGCGGTTAAGGAACATATATGAAAGGGATAGTACCGCTCTTTCTCGGGATCTTTGGAACGTTCGCCTTTTCGTGGATCGGGCTGACCCTGATTCCGAACTATCAGATTGGTCATCTTGATCCTCAGATGGACGAGGAACAGACCGATATTTATCCCGCGCCGAAGTCCGGCATGGCCGAGCGCGGCCGGCGGATTTATGCGGCTAACGGTTGCGCCTACTGCCACAGCCAGCAGGTGCGCGCCGATTACGCGGCGTCCGACATCGAAAGAAAATGGGGCCTGCGTCGCAGTGCGCCACGCGATTACCTTTTTGATCGGCCGACGATGCTCGGCAAGATGCGATTAGGTCCCGACCTGTCGAACATCGGAAAGCGCGCGCCGGCGGAAGAGCCCGCGGCGTCACCCGCGGCCAGCGCGGGTCCAGCTTCGTCACCTGCCGCCGCCACGTCGCCCGCCGCCAGTAATTCGCCCGCTGCTTCTCCCGCAGCCGCTTCAGCGGCACCGGCCTCGACCAGTGCGGCGCCCCCGTCACCGGCGGCCAGTGCTGCGGCATCGCCCTCAGCGTCGCCCGCGAACGCCGTCGCCGCCGCCAAATCCCCGGCGCCGGCTTCGACGACCGCGACTGCTCCGGCTTCCTCACCGGCGAGTGCGCCGGCCAGCGCGGATACCGCCGCTCCATCAGACGGCGCTCCGCCGCAATATTCCGCCGCCTGGCACCATCTCCACCTTTACAGTCCGCGCAGCGTGAACAGCGATTCCAACATGCCGGCCTATCATTTCCTTTACGAAGAGCGGCGGGTGAGCGGCGAACGATCCGCTGAAGCGTTGAAATTGCCTGCCACCCATTCCCCGTCCGAAGAGTGGGAGATTGTGCCTACCTATGACGCAAAATGTCTGGTCTCTTATTTAATGTCGCTCGATCAATCCCATGAGTTGAAGGAAGCGAAACTAAATTCCGCTCCGGCTTCTTCTTCGCCGGCGCCAGCAAAGGAGGCGAAATGAACGAGAGCTCCTCGTCTCCTGAAAAGCGCACTCGGCAGGGAATGGATTACGGTGAAACCGCGGACGTCCACCAGGTGCACGCCGCGATCCAGCGCGAAAAACGCGAGCCCCGGGTCGGGCTCGAACCGCTCTCGATTTGGTTGATCGCCATCTACGGACTCGCCATCTTTTTTGGCGGCGCGTATCTGGGCCGCTTTTCCGGCAACTTCAGCGGCGACGGGCTCGATCCGCTAACAGGGCCACCGTCATCCAAGAAACTAGGGCCGAACGGTCCCGGTGGTGGCGACAAGCAGGAACTTTCGCAAGCCGATCGCGGGAAGAAGATCTTTTCGGCAAATTGCGCGGTTTGTCATCAACCCAATGGGCTCGGCGCGGCCGGGCAAGGATATCCGCCGCTCGCCGGTTCTGAAATCGTTAATGGCGGGAGCCGGCGCGTCGGCATGATTGTCCTGAAAGGCCTTACGGGCCCGATCACCGTCAAGGGCCAGCAATTCGGCACCGCGGTTATGCAACCGTGGGACAAGACGCTTAGCGATGCCAAGATTGCCGACGTTATCACTTATATTCGTCAGGAGTGGGGAAACAAAGCGAGCGCTGTTTCCGCCGCGCAGATTGCTGCCCTACGCAAGGAACTGGCGAGCCATCCTGATTCTTTTGTCGAAGCCGATCTGCACGCGGTCCCGGACGAAGATCTTCCTGGAGGCGAAGCCCCCGGGGCGAACCCCGCGGCAGCGCAAAGCCCGGCGCCCCCGCCGAAGCCGTAGTTGCTTTTGTTGCAGCAACGGCGCTCTGTCGCCGTATACAGGCATCTCAGCGACCCCCGGCCGCCGATTCATCCTCAACGCGTGATGAAACGAACCGCCGACTTTGACGAACCAAATATGCGCGAAGCGATTGTCATCGGTGGCGGCATCGCGGGCCTTTCCGCGGCCATTTATCTGGGACGCGCGCAACGCGACACCCTCGTAATTGATTCCGGCCATTCCATGGCGAAGTGGGAGCCGGATGTGGAAAATTATCTTGGCTTTCCAAAAGGGGTTGCCGGCGAAGAGCTTTTGCGGAATGGCCGGAGGCAGGCGGAAAAATACGGCGTGCGGTTTGTGCAGGATGAAATCAAGACCGTCTCCGCGAACGAATCGGTCTTCATCCTAAAGGGAAGACGAACATATCGAACCCGACGATTGCTTCTGGCCACGGGTATTTTTCACCGGCCGCCTGATATTCCCGGGGTAAAGCAATGCCTCGGTCACAGCATGTTCTTTTGCAAAGACTGCGATGGCTGCCGCGTCCGCGAAAAGCGGATCGCCATCATCGGCGCGAATAACGAGGCGGTGGAATATGCCCTGGGCATGCTCTGCTATTCCGCCTGCCTGATCGTCGCCACGAACGGAAAAAAAGCAGTTTGGGACAAACAGCATGCGCGCTGGCTGGCCGAATATGAAATCCCTGTGGTCCGGAAACGGATCTGCGACGTGGACCACCGGAAACGGAAAATCCGAGCACTCGTCTTTGCCGGAGGCGAGAGAGTGAAGATCGATTACATCTTCACCACCCGGGGCGATATTTTTCATAATCAATTGGCGAAAAAGCTCGGCGCGAAGATTGACCGGGACGGGCAGGTCCAAGTCGATCAATGCATGCGCACGAATGTGCCCCGGCTTTATGCCGCGGGCTGCGTGACCCCGGCGAACTGCCAGATGATTATCGCGGCTGGCCAGGGCGCCGCGGCGGCCCAGGCTATCAATCGCGATTCCTTCGAGGAAAGTCTGGCGACCCACTCGCTCCGGCGTTTCCGCGCCGCGCAGCTGGACGAGGAGAAGACCATCCCGGAAGTTGTAAACCCAAAGCGGAAAGGCAGGAAAAAATAATGGGATTCGAACAATATCATGAACCGGCTGGCGAACTCTCGCAGGAAACCAGGACATTCGCGCGCATGATCGTTTCGTTAGGCGAAGAGGCCGAGGCGATCAACTGGTACGAACAGCGTATTTCGGTCGAAAAAGACAAGAGCGCGAAGGCGATCATGCAGAACGCGCAGAAAGAGGAATTCAAACATTTCTCGATGGACCTCGAATGGCTGTTGCGGGCGAAGCCGGAGTGGCGTGAGATAGCCCAGGGCGTGCTTTTCCAAAAAGGCGACATCGTCGAGCACGGCGAAGAAGCCGAGGAAAAAGCCGACTAAAGTTTCGCGGCGATTAGTTTACCTATCGCTTTCAGGCCGGCTTCATCCTCGGCATCGAAACGGTCGAGGTCCGGGCTATCGACATCGAGAACCCCGAGCAAGTGCGAGTCATCGCTCGTCAACGGGATTACGATTTCCGATTTTGAGGCGGTGTCGCACGCGATGTGGCCGGGAAACTCATTCACGTCCGCGACGCGGATCGTGGTTCGCTTTTCCGCGGCGGTGCCCACAACCCCGCGGCCGAAAGCGATCCGGACGCAGGCCGGCCGCCCCTGAAACGGTCCCAGCACCAGCTCGCCCCCCTTCAACAAATAGAAACCGGCCCAATTAAGCCGGGGCACTGAATTGAAAATCAGGGACGCGCAGTTCGCCATGTTCGCGACTCGGTCAGTTTCGCCTTCGATCAGGCCGCTGATTTGGGCTGCGAGCTCGCGATAGAGCTCAGCCTTGCTTAGGGCGCTGAGATCGGACGTTGCGAACACGCGTGGAACTTAGGCCAGGGAGCGGCGGTTGGAAACCGCCGGCTTGCAGGTCGGCGGTTTCAAACCGCCGCTCCTTGAGGCTTCCCATGCTTCCGGAGCTGGAACGAGGAGGACGACTACTTGCTTTTCGTCAGGCCGCCACCATCTCATCGACGACCGCCAGGAATGGATCGATGTCGAAGGGTTTGGTCAGATAATTTCGCGCGCCGGCGGTCAGCAATCGCTCGATCTGGCTCGGAGTCGCATCCGCGCTCAGCACCACCACCGGCACTTTCGCCGTCTCCGCTTCATTTTGTAACCGACGCAGGACTTCGGATCCGTGGATGTCCGGCAGATTGAGATCCAGCAGGATCAGCTTGGGATGATGCATCTGGGCCAGCTCGACGCCAGTTTCACCACTGCGCGCATGCAGCAGCGTCAGCGCGGGTCGAAACTCCAGGATGCGCTCGACCAGCATGAAGTTGACCGGGTCGTCCTCGATATAAAGCACGTCGCAGGAACTCTTGGACTTCTCTTCGGTTCGGGCGGGACCTTGTTCCGCGGCCCCTTCCTCACCGAGCTCCGTATTGATTATCCCGAGCAGGTCGCGCGCGGCTTTCAAAATATGCTGGACGTCGGTGTCCTTGGCCGCGTTCCCGGGCCGCATGCCCACCAGTTCCGCGAAACCGATGATGGCGTTAAGGGGGGCCCGTAATTTCTGGTTCAAGTCCGCGCGAAACTCCTTCTCTTTTTCGGAGAGCTTCTCGGAAACCGCGGGGGCGGTGGGGGGTGGAGCAGTTTGGTTCATGATATTATTTTCTAATAAAGGACAATTGGCTCGATCAGGCGGCTGACTCCATTTCCATCCGCAATCCGGAGGGTTCGTCGCAAGCGAGGTTCCGCAGCTTTTTCACCATCTCGATGTCACGCCGCATTTTGTTTTTGTGCGTGCAGAAAATCAGCGCGGTCTCATCCGTGATCAGGTCCGTCTTGTAGGCTTTCAGGAGCGATTGGTCGAAGCTGTGCCAGCCCATGGTGTCGCCGGCCTCGATGATTTCCTGGAACGTCCGGTTCTCGCTTTCGCCATAAAGCAACGTCTCCCGCGTGCGCAGGCTGCTGCCCATGATCTCCGACACCATCAGACGGCCGCCCCCGACTTTATGCACGAGCCGCTGGCTGACCACGTAGCGAATCGTGTCCGCCAGCCGCTGGCGCAACTGTTGTTCTTCGTCCTTGCCGAACATGCCAAGGACGCGATTGATGGTCTGGCCGGCGTTGACTGTGTGCATCGTCGTGAAAACCACGTGACCGGTTTCCGACGCGGTCATGGCAATCTCCATGGTTTCGCGATCGCGAATTTCGCCCACGAGGATCGCCTTCGGGGCCTGGCGCAAAGCCGCGCGCAGTCCGCTGGCGAAATCGGGGAAATCCTTGCCGAGCTGACGTTGATTGAAGAGCGCCTTCTTGTGCGGATGCAGGAACTCGATCGGATCTTCCAGGGTCAGGATGTGAATCTTCTGGGTCTCGTTCAGCTCATTCAACATTGCCGCCAGGGTGGTCGTCTTGCCGCTGCCGGTGGCGCCAGTCACGAAAATGATCCCGTTCTTTTCCTTGATCATTTCCCGAAAAATCGGGGGCAATCCCAGCTGATCGAGGCTCGGAATCTCGGTCTGCAATTTGCGCATCACGATGGCCTGCCGGCCGTTTTGCTTGAAAATATTGACCCGCATCCGGGCGAGATCGGCGAGAGCATAGCTGCAATCGCAGGAACCCAGGGTCGCGAAGTCCTTCTTGAGCCGTTCATCGCCGTTCATGAGATGGTCGGCGATCTGCTCGATCTGAGCCGAATCCAGGACGCCCGTGGGGGTATCGATCGGGAATTCCTCGAGGGTGCCATGTTCTTCGATGACAGGAGGTTTGCCGACAGCGAAGAGCAAATCGGAAACGCCTTCGCTGCTGCTGATCATCGCTGAAAGCAGAGCATCTATGACCTGTTTATTCACAAAAAGCTGGAGAAGCCGATATCAACTAGCGAGAAGTGTGCCCAGAGGGGGAAGGGGCCGTTCCCGGAATTGGACGCACGCAAATGGCCCCCTTGCCGCGATCAATACGGGAGGGTGCGTAATCTCCTCAAAAAGGCGCTTTTCACTTGAAAACTTTGCCCTGATACTCAGTTTCAGATTCCGCTTATGGACGCATCTTCTGGCCTCGCTACTCATCCGCACGCCGAACACGATCCGCACCACGACGATCACGGGCACGACCACCACGAGCTCCCTTTCTGGCGAAAATACATAATCTCGACGGACCACAAGGTGATCGGGATTCAATACGGCATCACGGGGCTCATTTTCCTTTTCTTCGGCTTCTCCCTCATGATGCTGATGCGCTGGCAGTTGGCGTATCCCGGCCACGCCTTGCCCGTGATCGGCAACGCGCTGGGCAGCCTCTTCGGTCCCGGCAGCATGCCCGACGGGAAAATGACGCCGGAGTTCTATAACTCGTTGGGCGCGATGCACGGCACGATCATGATCTTTCTCGGCATCGTTCCAATCGCCTTCGCTGCCTTCGGCAACTTCGTCGTGCCGCTCCAGATCGGTGCGCCGGACATGACCTTTCCAAAGATCAACATGGCCAGCTACCAGGCATTTTTCGTCGGTGGCATCGTCATGCTGATCAGCTTTTTTGTTCCGGGTGGCGCTGCCAAAGGCGGCTGGACTTCTTACACGCCGCTGGCGGTCATCGCCGACAAAGGGCCGACCTACGATCCCTTTTGGAATGGCCAAACGCTCTGGCTGGTCGGCTTCATCCTGCTCATTACTTCATCCCTTCTCGGAGCGGTTAATTTCATCGCGACCATCATCCAGCTGCGCGCCAAGGGAATGACCTGGATGCGCCTGCCGTTTTTTGTCTGGGCGCAATTCGTGACGGCGTTTCTTTTGCTCCTGGCGTTTCCGCCGCTCGAATCCGCGGTTGTCATGCAGTTGATGGACCGTGTCGCCGGGACCAGCTTTTTCATGCCGAGCGGGCTGGTGATTAACGGGGCGCCGCTGCACGTCAGCGGCGGGGGAAGCCCGTTGCTCTGGCAGCATCTATTCTGGTTTCTGGGGCACCCGGAGGTTTACGTTTTGATTCTTCCCGGCATGGGGATTGTCGCCGAGATCATCGCCAACAATACCCGCAAGCCGCTCTGGGGTTACAAGTCCCTCGTCTTCGCCGCCATGGTGCTCGGCTTTCTTTCCTTCATCGTCTGGGCCCATCACATGTGGCTCACCGGCATGGGCTCGGTGGTCAGCGCCTTTTTCCAGACGACCACGATGATCATTTCCATTCCGTCGGTCATCATCCTAAGCGCGTTCTTCATTTCGCTCTGGGGCGGCTCGATCCGGTTCAATGTCCCGATGCTGTTTGCCACGGCGTTCCTGCCGATGTTCGGTATCGGGGGCCTGACCGGAATCCCGCTCGCGTTTAATTCCGCCGACCTCTATCTGCACGACACCTATTACGTCATCGCGCATTTCCATTACATCGTCGCCCCCGGCACGATCTTCGCGGTCTTTGCCGGAATATACTTCTGGTTCCCGAAGGCGACCGGGCGACGAATGAACGAGTTCTGGGGCAAGGTGCATTTTTGGCCTTCGCTCATCTGCATGAACATCATTTTCCTGCCGATGTTCCTGCAGGGAATGCTCGGCATGCACCGCCGCTGGTACGACGGCGGCCAGGGCTGGACGCTCGCCGGCGAAAAGGTCTGGGGCTTGAGCGGATTTGAATGGAACACGCCAATCTCAATCGCCGCCTGGGTAATGGGCCTGGCCCAAATCCCGTTCATCATTAACTTCTTCTGGAGCATCAGGCGGGGACAGAAAGTGGACGACAATCCCTGGGAGGCGACCACTCTCGAGTGGACCGCTCCTTCGCCGCCGCCGCATGGAAACTTCGCCATCACACCGGTTGTTTATCGCGGGCCGTATGAGTACAGCCTGCCGGGGCGCGAAAGCGATTTCACAATGCAGACCGAGCCGCTGACCGAGGGCGACCGAAAAGCTTACGAAGCGGCTGCCGCCGCCGGTGTTCACTAATTCCCGCTCATGGAAATTCCTTACACAGTTACGGCCCGGCCTGATACCGGCCTTTGGAACGCCAAGGTTGGGATTTGGCTCTTTCTCGCCTCGGAAGTGATGCTCTTCGGCGGATTGTTTTCCGCTTACGTTTTTCTCCGGCTCGACGCTTCACCCGGCGATTGGCCGCACGGCCTTTTGAATGTTCCGGTCGGGACGATGAACACGGCGATCCTGATCGCGTCGTCGGTCACGGTGGTTTTGGCGTGGGCGGCGCTGAAGATGCGGCAGTTCGCGAGATACAGGATCTACATGGCGATCACGATCCTTTGCGGTGTGATCTTCCTCGTGGTGAAGCTGGCTTATGAATGGCCCGACAAGTTCAAACATTTCGGCGTCAGGATTCGCGAAGATCGTCTGGAGAAATACGAGGAGTACCTCGGCAACCACCACGCGAAGGAAAAGGGTTTGGCGCCGCGCCGCGAGATCACCGGCCACCTTCACAACGAAAAGGCTGCGGAAGACGCCAACATCCACGAATACGAAATTCAGCTCGACCAGATAAACGCCGCGCCGACCGATCCGCAGAGCGATCGTCCGCATTTCTGGCCGTTGGCGCGTTCGGAAAAAATAGCGGAAATCGCGAAAGAGGACGTGGAGATGGCCACCACGTTTGTGCCGAAGCACAACACCTTTTTTGCCACCTATTTCACGATCACCGGGCTGCACGGCGCGCACGTGCTCGGTGGTGTCCTGGTGTTTTGCTACATGATGCTGCCGGCAAGCACGCGGATTTATCGGCGAAATCCCGAGCATCTCGCCAATCGCGTCGAAGTCGCCGGCTTGTTCTGGCACTTCGTCGACCTGGTCTGGATCTTTGTTTTCCCGCTTTTCTACCTGCTCTAACCATGGACGAATCTCATCACGATACGATCGCGGTCGATCCGCACGCCGCGCCGGACGAACACGCCGGCCACAACGTTGCCAAGCACGTCCGCAAGTACCTGCTCATCGGGCTGATCCTGGTCACGTTCACGGCCATCACCGTCTGGCTTTCCTATGTCGATTTTGGGACCCAGAAGATGAACGTCACCGTGGCCATGGCTGTCGCGACGTTTAAGGCCGGGCTCGTCGCCGCGATCTTCATGCACTTGTCGAACGAAAAGAAGCTCATCTACCGCATCCTCATCTTCACCGCGTTTTTCGTGCTCGGACTTTTCTTCCTGACTTATCTCGCCTGGTACGATCCGGTCACTCGCTAATGTCGCTTAAAGGCTTTCATATCGTTTTCATTACTTTCTCGACCCTGCTGGCGCTGGGGACCGGCGCCTGGTGTCTCTGGGTCGATTCGATCCATGGCTCGCCCGCGTTCCGCGTCGGCGCGATCGTCGCGTTCGTGGCGGCGGCCGCCCTGGTTGTCTATGGGATTTGGTTTTGGAAAAAAATGAAACGGCTGCGCATCATCACATGAAGGGGCGAATCATCATTGCCGTTTGTCTTTTCCTGGGCACTTCCGTGGGCCAGGCACTGGCCTGTTCGGTTTGTTACGCGGCGCGGGAGGGGAAAACAGGGGAGCACATGGCCGTCGCGGTCTGGGTGCTAATGGGGGTCATTATGTCGGTCATGGGAGGCGTGGGCGCGTTCAGTTTTCATCTTTGGCGGCACGCGAACACTCCCCTCGAGCCCCATCAACAACTGACTGACGAGGACTTGAAGCCGTATGAATAGTCTCGCCCTCATCAATGAGCTCATCGGGATGCCGCCCAATGCCTCGGAGCACGGTTTTCAGATCGATCACATCATCGAGTTCAGCCATTGGTTCATGGGCGCGCTCTTTGTCGGTTGGTCGGCTTTCTTTGTTTATGTCCTGGTGCGTTTCCGCAAAGGCCGTCACTCGGTTGCCGATCACGAGGGGGTTAAGAGCGGCATCTCCACTCACTTGGAATTCGCGGTGGTCCTCATCGAGGCGGTGTTGCTCGTTGGGTTCGCCATCCCGCTTTGGGCCAAGCGGGTAAACCAATTTCCGGAAGACAAAGATGCCATCGTCGTCCATGCCGTGGGCCAGCAATTCAATTGGAATTTCCATTTACCCGGGCCGGACGGCCAGTTTGGCCGCCGAGATATCGGATTGGTGACAAATTCGAATCCTCTCGGCCTCGATTCGGCGGACGCCGCGTCCAAGGACGACATCGTGGTGCTGGGAGAGCTGCACGTGCCCGTGGATCGACCGGTCATTATCGAACTCTCCTCGAAAGACGTAATCCATAATTTCGCGCTGCCCAACATGCGCTCGGCCCAGGACGCGATCCCCGGCCAGATTATTCCAATGTGGTTTAAGCCGATCAAGAAGGGCAGCTTCGAAGTCGTCTGCGGGCAGCTTTGCGGCCTGGGTCATTACAGCATGAAAGGGATGCTGGTCGTGGACAGTCCGGAGGATTATCAGGCTTGGATGAAGGAACGAGTGGAGCTTTCGGGAAGCCAATCCGCTCCGCCTCCGGCCGAACGTCCGCCCGGCGAACCACCTGTCGGACCAACTCCCGGCACCATAGCACCGCCGGGTGGCCCCAAGACGACGAACCCAAGTGGTGCGCCTGACGCCAAGCCCGGCGAGCCGCCGGCTGCGCCGAATCCCAGCCCCAGCGCCCACGAACATCATTGATTTGTAGCCGGGATCGATGATCCCGGCCAGATTGGTTCAATGTCGTCTAGCTCCTCGGCCACGATACCGGATCGCGGCTCCAAATGGCTGCATCGCTTCGCCTGGTTGACGGCCATCGCCACGCTCCTTCTCATTTGCAGCGGAGGAATGGTCACGAGCAAAGGCGTGGGCCTCGCCGTGCCTGATTGGCCGACGACGTTCGGCTACAACATGTTTCTCTTTCCGGTCTCAAGATGGGTTGGAGGAATTTTCTTCGAGCATACCCATCGCCTCATTGCTTCCACGGTTGGCTTCCTCACGATTATCCTCGCGCTCTGGATTTGGAGGAAAGACGGCCGCCGCTGGGTCCGGAACCTCGGCTTCGCCGCGCTTGGCGCTGTCATTTTGCAAGGCATCCTCGGCGGGTTACGTGTGACTTTGTTGAAGGATGAGATCGGGGTCTTCCACGCCTGTCTGGCCCAGGCCTATTTCGGGATGCTGATCGTTATTGTCCTCGCAACCTCGCGGCTCTGGCGGCAAATGGCAGGGACGGCGCGCGGCGCCGTCCGTGCAGTCGATGGAACGTTGGAGGACAATCGGCGGACGCCGCACCGCGGCGTCCCTACCAGAATGTTGGCGCGCATCTCCGTGGCCACTACGCTTCTGATTTACGTGCAGCTCGGCCTCGGCGCGACCATGCGCCATCAACATCGCGATTTATCGATCCTGGATTTTCCACTCGCCTATGGCGCCATTTTTCCTGATACGTCGCCTGCTCGGATCGCGAAAATTAATACCTGGCGCGATGCCCGTGCCCTATCGGATGTGACGCCCGGCCAAATCTGGCTCCATATGGCTCACCGGGCCTTAGCCTTGGCGATCGCGGCCGGCGTCATCGCCTCGCTGTTTGCGGCGCGGAAAAGTGGAGAAAACGCAGGGCTGCTTTCCCGATTAACCGATCTCTGGTTTCTGCTTCTTTGCGGGCAGATCACTCTTGGGGCGTGGGTCATCTGGAGCAACAAGGCGGCCGATATCGCCACCGCGCATGTAGCTGTCGGCGCGACCATGTTTGCTCTTGGAGTTGCCATCTCAACGATCTGCCTGCGCCTCCGGCGGGGCGACCAACGGATGACCTCCGCTCGCAACTATCCCGTTCCGATGGAGATTGCAGCCTCATGAAGACCGTCGCCATTCCCGCGGACTCGGAAGTCGACCCGGTTGGGTCCGCCCGCGACGGGTCGCGCCGCCGGCTGCTGTCTGATTTTTCGGAGTTGGTCAAGGCGCGCCTGACCCTGCTGGTCCTGCTGACGACCGCAGTGGGTTATTACCTCGGGGCGGCGGGTCCGATTAATCCGGCCGGTCTTTTCCACGCGGTCTTTGGGACTGCCCTTGCCGCGGCCGGCGCTGCCGCGCTCAACCAATGGTGGGAACGCCGGCTCGACGCGCTCATGCACCGCACGAAAACGCGACCAATCCCCGCCGGCCGAATGCAGGCGCGCGATGCGCTCATCCTGGGATGTCTCCTTTCTCTCGGCGGCGTGATTTATCTCGCGATCCTGTGCAACCGGGTTAGTGCCATCCTGGCGGCAGCTACAGTCGTTATTTACATTTTCGCCTACACTCCGCTCAAGCGGGTTACGACGTTCAACACTCTCGTGGGCGCAATTCCGGGAGCGCTTCCTCCGGTAGTCGGCTGGGCGGCGGCGAGCGGCCGGCTCGACCCCGGCGCCTGGAGTCTCTTCGCGATCCTGTTCTTCTGGCAATTGCCGCACTTTTTCGCGATCGCCTGGATGTACCGGGAGGATTATGCCCGCGCTGGATTTGAAATGATCTCGAAGAACGACGACAGCGGCAACCGCAGCGCCAGCCAGAGCGTGTTGTTTTGTTTCCTCCTGCTTTTCATTTCCGGAATTCCGGCGTTTCTGAAGGTGGTCAGCTCGACCTACCTGGTGGCCGAGCTCGTCTTGAATGGATTGTTCATCTTTGCCGCAATGCAGTTTCTCCGAACCCAAAAGGTCGCCGACGCGCGCCGGCTTTTCCTTACCTCAATCATCTATTTGCCTCTGCTCCTGGCCGCGCTGGTCCTCACCAAACTATGAAGGCTGAGACTGCTACTCTGCCGGTGCGATCTCCGGTGACGACAGGAAGGAGTACGGCCTGGAAAGCCACCCTGATCCTGATTCCTTTGGTGACGGCCGGGGCGCTCTTCTGGCTGCGGCAGGTTCAGGTCAATCAACTCTCGAACCGCCCGCTCCCGGCATATGGCGACATTCCAAAATTCGAACTGACCAATCAGGAGAACCAGCCGTTTGGTTCGGAGCAATTGACCGGAAAAATCTGGATCGCGGATTTCATTTTCACGAAGTGCCCGGGCCCATGTCCGATTATCAGCACTCGAATGAGCGAGCTCCAAAAACCTCTGGCGAAAAGCGACGTTCATCTCGTCTCATTCACTGTTGACCCGGAGAAAGACACTCCAGAGGTTTTACGCGCCTACGCCGACAAACTGCGGAAAGAGCCGTTCCGCTGGGATTTTCTGACAGGCCCGTTGGACGCAATTACTTCGCTGTCGCGTGATGGATTTAAGCTCGCGATCGCCGCCGGCGAAGAGCCCGGGTCAGGTCCCGTGCACAGCACCCGCTTCGTCCTGGTGGATCGACGCGGAACGATCCGCGGCTATTACGATGCACTCGCGGCCGACGGCGTCACGAAACTCGTCGCCGACACGCACCATCTGCTGCGCGAGCAACCAGCGGAACAAAGGCCCTAGGCCCTTGTCCCGAAAAAATAAAGGGTCTTGCCAACAGATTGTAAGACTTGTTTAACTCCGGCTCGTGAAGCTCCCCGACGCCGTTGATGAGCACCAGGACCTGGTCCGCGCCGACGCCGCGCAGGGTGGCGGGGCCGTGTTCCGAAAGAGGGCGGTCGTCGCCGCGACGGTAATCGGTGCATGCAGTTTAGGCCTGATCGCCGGTGCGGGACTCGCCCACGCCAGCGACACCGACAAGATCTGCCCCCCGGCCGGGACCGCCGAGGCCCAGTTCGCCGCCGCCGCCGCCAACCCGGCGATGGACCTGGTCCAAGCGTTTTGGGACGCCGCCAAGAGCCGCATCGGCAACCAAGCGTTCTCCTTCGTCATGAACCGGCTCGGGCTCGCCCAAGCCGACCCCACCGCCGAGCAACTGCGGGCCATCTCCGCGCAATTGACCCAGATAGACGGTAGGCTGGTCGCCCTGCAGGACACCCTCAACGAGCTCAGACAACGTGTCGATCAGACCGCGTTCAACCGTGAGATGTTGGACTTCGAGCTCTACAGGAACAACGTCGACTCGATCAACCGCGACGGCATGCGGGGGCTCGCGCGCGCCGCTGAGAACCTGGCTAGGGTCATGTCCGGGGCCGCTACACCAGAGGAGATCGAGAAGGCGAAGGATTGTCTGGAGCAGAGGAAGCAGCGCTTCGTGCAGTTGCTGAACACCACCAGCGCAGGGACCAACCTCGCCAACATGACCCGCCATCTGGACGGGAAAATGGGGAAGGAGACGTTGGTAGACGCCTACGGCCGCCTGCTCCTCAACAACAACCGCTACCTGAGCTCCGAGCACTCGTTGGCATTGCGCAGATTTTACGACTACCTCGAGCAGTACCAGGCGCTGGCAGCGACCCAAAGGGCCGAGTGGAAGGTGGCCAACAGGGACCCGGTGGAGGACATCAGAGCCGTCAACGCAGAATTCTTCAACGAGGAGGGGCCCAGGCTCGGCTCGATCCAAACGCAGCGGGTGGCACTTCCGGAGCCCATCCCGCAGGGCGTGCTAGTCGACCGCGGCCCGAATCCCACCGGCACGACCCAGGGCAGGAGCATGTTGTTCGTGCTCGGAGGGTCGTTCGGCCCCGAGTCGACAAACTGGCGTGAACCGGACCCGCAAGGCTGGAGCACTTCCCCGGGGGAGGCCGAGAGGGCCGCTGTGGCCTTCGTCTACTCGACTCCCACCACTGGTGGGTCAGCTCGCGAGCTGAAGAACTGGCGGGTCATTTGGACGGCGGAGTGGAACTCCTTGGTGGCCGGCAAACCGCCGCCGCAGACGGGGTCAGACTACCTGAACGAAAGATTCGGCCTCAAGCTCGCCGGCGCGGGTGAGCCCCAGACGTTCGCGCGCCCGTTCAGCCGCGAACCTTTGACCGGAGTTTGGGTCGGCCGGGTCGGCCGGCGCCCGGGCGAGGATGAAGCGCGTGCCTGGGACATCGAGATGCGTGGTCGTATCCATTCAAACAAGGTTCGCGTGTGGCAACGCGGTGTTGTTTACGTGCACCATTCCGGGTCGATTACCTTTCCCAATAATCCGCGCACGGCCTGGGTCCCGGACCTTCCGCCGAATTGGCCGCGGAGTTCGCCGCCCGATTGGTATACATCTATAAGGGCAGAGCTGGAGAAGCGGTACAACGCCCAGCGGCGCAGGCTGATCCTCAGCCGCGATACCGACGTGAACTACATGGCGATGGGGAGCCAGCTCTAGTAGGAAGCACGGTTTGGGGCGGTATGCTCTCTGCCAGCAGTTTGTAAGACTTGCTTAACTGCGGTTCGTGAAGTTCCCCGACGCCCGAGGGTGGTTCGGGCAATCAGCGATTGCCAGATCCCCCTAGTGCCATAGCCGGGCCAGTCCATTCCATGACGAAAGAGACATCCCGGGGAAAGCACCGACGCGCATCCGCTCCATGCCGCCTGTTGCTTTGGGTACGACCGCGGTGCCATGATCCGCGGTTACACGAAGACGGCGTAACACAACTGCGGGCCGACACTAACCATCTTGTGCGCGAGCACCCAATAAAGGAATACAGACTGAAAGCCTATGCTCCGGCCGGTTCGGGATGTTGTGCGCTGGGCCCCTCGTCGCAAACGAGTCGGAGATACTCGCGGTATTCGCCTTTCGGCAGACCGTCGATGATTTGCATCAATTGGGCCTGGTCGATAAAGTTCATCCGGAACGCGACCTCCTCCAGGCAGGCAATTTTCAGTCCCTGCCGATGCTCGATGGTCGCAATGTAATTTCCCGCTTCGAGTAAACTCGTCTGCGTCCCGGTGTCGAGCCAGGCCATGCCGCGGCCGAGGGGCTTAACGTGCAATTCGTTTAGCTTGAGATAAACCAGGTTCAAGTCCGTGATTTCCAATTCGTTTCGAGCCGACGGGCGGAGCGCCCGGCAGAACTCGACCACCCGGGCGTCGTAAACATATAGGCCCGGGATCGCGAAATTGCTCTTTGGGCGCTTTGGCTTTTCTTCGAGACTGAGCGCGCGGCCGTCCGGTCCGAATTCCACCACGCCGTAACGCTCCGGATCGCGCACCTGATACCCGAAAATGCACGCGCCGCGATCGATGGTGAGCGCATCGCGATAGAAGTCGAGGTTTCCGTAAAAGATATTGTCGCCGAGAATCAGGGAGGCGCCCGAACCGCCCAGAAAATCCGCGCCGATCAAAAACGCCTGGGCGATTCCTTCCGGTTTCGGCTGCGCCGCGTATTCGATCCGGATTCCGAGCCGGGAACCGTCGCCGAGGAAATCCTCGAGCATCGGCAAATCCTTTGGCGTGGAGATGATCAGGACTTCGCGTAATCCGCCGAGCATCAAGGTCGCGAGCGGATAACAGATCATCGGCTTGTCGTAAACCGGGAGCAGTTGTTTGCAGACGATTTTGGTGAGCGGATAGAGCCGGGTGCCGGCGCCGCCTGCGAGAAGAATGGCTTTTTTGTTCATGGCGAAGGAAGCGTCACGCGCCGGCGCTCCAATGATCGAGCCGATTCACCCATTCCTGCCAAAAACTGGCCGGCCGAGTCAAATCGATCCTGCTGACCGGTTTCAACCATCGGAGACCGCGAACCCAGGGCTGGTTCGACGCGGCGCGATCGAAAAAGAAGGGGGGACCCAGGTGTTCGCTCAGCTTTCGGTCGGCGATCCGCCCCCCCACGGCGTGACCGAGCGAGGCTTCGATGACCTCGCGGGAGAGGGGCGGTTTTGCTTCGATCGCGGCGCTCAAGGAAACGCCGAGCATTTTCTTCAGGAGCACGCCGCAAATCAGCGCGCCAGCGCTGGTGGCGTGGACGTGACAAATTTTTTGCTGGGCAAACATGCGCCGCAAAGTGAGGGCAAACCGGGCCTGGCGCAAAAAAAGGTCGACGGGCGCCCGGTGAGATTCATTCGCGCGGTCGTCCTCCAGGGCGAGGACGAGCTCGCGATTTGCCTGCCATTCCGCCTCGATTGCCATGGCGTCCGGTAAGAATTCCAGATCTAGCGCGAGCTGTTTGGCGGGCCCGCTCAGCCGGCGATCGGCTCGAAATTCGCAAACGAAGGCAGTGACATTGGATGTTCGTTCCCGGACTTCGTGCAGTTCCGTTTCGAGCGCGGGTAACCCGTCATCCGGCCACTGATCGATCAGGTAGGCAATCCGGCCGGGACTTGCGCTTCCAGCCTCATTCGCGCCCGCAGATTTGTTCGGCTGAGCTTCGGTCCCATTTTTCCCGAGTAACGCCACCAGCGGACGGACGGTTATTTCCACCTGGAAATTCTGTTCAACCCGAGCGCGACCGGCAGCCCCGTAACGCGTCCGCAATTCCGCGTCGCGGCAAAGCGTTTCCAACGCGTCGGCGAAGAGTCCGCTTTCTCCCGCTGGAACGAGGAAGCCCGTTTCCTTGTCGACCACGGACTCCGGGATGCCGGCCAGGGTCGTAGAAATGACCGGGCGCCCAGAGGCCATCGCCTCCAGGATCACCGTCGGAAAGACGTCGCTCGCACCTTTTTCGTCCGTGGTCGAGGCGAGAGCGAAAATGTCGCATTCCTTAAGTTTTTCGAGGACACAATCCTGGGGCAGGGCGCCGGCCAGGGTGATAAAGGCGCCCAGGCGCAGATCGTCGATCTGCTTTTGCAGGTTTTTTCGGAGCGGCCCGTCCCCGATGATTTCGCAGTGGAACTGGATGCTGCGTTGCCGCAGTTGCTCGCAAGCTTCAATCAGGTATTCGAACCCCTTGAACGAGACCAGCCTCCCGACGCTCAGAATCCGCATCGGCCCGGCGTTTGGGGGGGTGGCGCTGGCATCGAGGAAATTGGTCAGGTCCATTCCATTATAAACACGATGGATCTTGCCGGCGGCGTTCGGGCAGCGCGCGGCCATTAAGCCCCGGCTGTATTCAGTTTCCACGGCGACGAACTCGGCTTCATCGCAGATTTCGCGGAGGAGGTCATCGTTGCCGAGATCGGCCATGAAATCCTGGCCGTGGGCGGTGACGCTGAAAGGGATATTCGTCATCGCCTTCACAAACAACGCTGTGTGCGCCGCGCGATTGGCGAAATGGACATGAAAATGGTCGACCCGCTGGCGGGTAAAGAATTCCGCGAAATAGCTGGCGTTTCGGGCCCGGGTCGCCGCCTTGACCGCGCTTCCGTACTTTCGCTCGTGCGCTTCGATGAGGGCTGCAGGCCAGCGCTTCGCGGTCCGCATTTTGTCTTCCCAAAGGCGGAGAATCGGAGGGGGCGGGGCATATTGCACGGGAGTCTTCAGTCTCCTGGCGTGGGGATGGCGAATACTGGTCAGCGGCGGGTGGATTGAGCCGATCACGAGGGGAAATCCCAGCCGCTCGAGCGCGAGCATCTCCATGTCGCAGAACGTCT
This sequence comes from Chthoniobacterales bacterium, assembly GCA_035274845.1. Taxonomy (NCBI): domain Bacteria; kingdom Pseudomonadati; phylum Verrucomicrobiota; class Spartobacteria; order Chthoniobacterales; species Chthoniobacterales bacterium. The sequence goes on along the minus strand of DATENU010000024.1, from coordinate 340,508 downwards.
GGGAAAGCACCGGGTAGCGCGAATAGAGGTAGCCGAGCCGCATCGCGCCAGTGTAGTGGCGCGTGTCGCCACGCGCAAAACGATTGAAGTAGCGGGCTGCGGCTGAGACAGCCGCCCCTGCATTTACGAAAACCGGACGTCTTTGCCGGGGTCCATCTCAAAGTCGAGGGCGAGCGAATCGGCCGTGTTCGGCTTGATCACTTCCTCCATGAACTTCACCTGGATGGGGTCTTCCCGGAAGATCTCGAATTTGTCCATCGACTCGAAATCGATCGCGATAAAAAACGGCCAGGGCAGGTCCGGGTCGATCCGTTTGCCGCATTTGATGCTCAGGACCTCGGGGATCTTGAGCAGCTGCATGCGGGTGTTCATCATCATCTCTTCGATGCGGGCGGGAGTGACCTCGGGCTTGAGTTTGAATAAGACGATGTGGTGCACCATGGGGGGTTACGTTTAGTCGGGAAGGCTCGGCAGGCAAGCTGTAATCCGGACCGATTTTTTACTACTTTTTCCAGTCTAACGCACCCTTCTTGAGCGCGTAAACAAATCCTACCATAAGGATGCTGATAAAGCTCAACATGCTCCAAAGGATCAGTTTGCTCTCGGCGATCAACTCCCGGTAAACGACCGCCCACGGATACATGAACACGATCTCGAGGTCGAAAAGGATAAAGAGCATCGCGACCAGGTAAAACTTCACGCTGAAACGCGGCTGCGTTTCTCCTTGGGGCACCATTCCGCACTCGTAGGCGGTATCCTTGACGCGGGTGCGGCGCCCGGCTTTGCCGAGAAGGACGCTTACAACTAACGCGGAGACGGCAAATCCAATCGCGACTCCGATTTGGAGAAGAAGTGGAAAATAATCACGAAGCATACTGGTCCCCTCGGGACAGTAGCGCATCGAGCGCCGGAGCGCTATTTGGCGGCGGCGGCGGCCCGCGCGAGAGCGGCGGTCCGGGCGCTGGCGGCGGCGGCAGCTGCGGCCGGAATGTGTCCATTCTGCGGCGCAATCGCCTGGGCGAGCGCGGCCGGGAGGCCTTTATATTTCTTTCCGGTTTTTCTAACCGCACCGCGAGCTACCAGATTCTGAAGCTTTTCGTAAGCACGGAGGCGCAACATTTCTTCGCCGCCGCTGGCCGCATTCCGGGCACGAAGATTTTCGTGCACGATATCAAAGAGTTGCTTGAACTCGAAAGATGCACGTCGTGAAAGCACCGCGACCAGTTCCTCGGTCACGAGATCGGGAACTCGACGTGAGAATGCGTTTTTCTTGAGAATAGCCATAAGGCGCAAATGATATCATGTTTTCCTTATTCCGCAGCAGAATTCTATTTTAGTCGTTAGTTCCTTAAAATAAGGCGGTTACGCCTATTTTTGGCGAACAAATCGCTAAGGTGAATCCTCTGGGGAAGCGGTAGCGGAGGCTGGCGGCGGGGAAGCGGGTTTCAGGAGCGATGGTGAAGGCCGCGCGCCGAGTTCCAGCCCGCGGTAAAACCCAGTCCACGAGATGACTGCTCCCAAAATGGTTGGGTAAAGCGGCACCGGGCCGATCGATTCCGCCTCATATCCATCGTGTTCGTATCTTTGCGACATCGCGAGCGGGCTAAGATGTCTCATGATGATCTCCGGGTCGGGCAGTTTGCTTAGGTCCACGTTGTCCGCGATCCCCGGCATGAATGCCGCGCCCATCACCAGCACCGGCCGTAATCTTGCGTCAAAGCGTGCGTACATCAGCGCCGGATCCAAATAGCCGGACGCCTGCTCGGGCCGGGGCAAGGTTTGCTCTGCGTCCTGGAACTTTTTTGAAGCCGTCAGGCCGGAGTTTCCCGCCGCCGTTCGCTTCATCGCTGCTTCCACCGAGCCGGTGTCCATGCCTGCTACCAGGATTCGGTTCGAAATCCCAATCGTCGGCGACAAGGAAAAGAGTTGTCCGCCTGACATCCTGGAAAAATAATGAGCCCCTTCCTTCTCCTGGTGGCTCCAAGCATCGCCATCTGAAGCTTTCGACGTGATCGTAGTCACGATCTTGTTGGCCTTCGCTAAATCTTTCACCGGCAGCGTGAGAAAGAGCGCGGGCCACTGCGAATTCGCCGGCCAATCGCCGATCAAGCCGAGCTCCGAGCCAAAGGCGGCCTTCCATTCGTCGAGCCCGATGCCGTTTGCGGAAAGCGCGCTCGTGATTTGCTGCAAGTGCCCGAGCCAGCCCATTCCCGCCGCCTGCGGACTGAGCTCCATCTCTTTTGTCAGGTTAAAGACGCTCGCCGCATACAGAAACGTGTCTGCAGTTCCCAGGGAGAGCGACGCTCGGGTCAAATGGCCCGTGTCGGCGAGCTTGGGCGTCCCGACAAAAAGCTTATCGCGAATCTTGCCGCCGTCGAAGGTCGTAGTCGCGCAAAAATTCCGAATCTGGCGGAGCGACGCCAGGCGATCGGCAGGCGCCAGCTTCTCAAAGATTTGATCGACGCGTCCGTAGCCCAGGGCCGCGTAACTTGACGGCATATGTTTCGAAGTGGTGAGGAAAGAATCGTCCGCTAAGAGCGCGGTTTTAGGATCCTTCTGGCGTCCATCCGCACGATCGAGCAGCGGTTTCAGGTGCTCGAGGTCATTCCCGAAAAAGATCCAATTGGCAGCCCGGACCGTGGAGAGGTTCCAAAGGCCCGCCTTGGCGGTCTGGATCTGGCGCCCCTGATATTCGACAGTTTCCTGTTTCAGGTCGGACGCATCGCCAAGTAATTTCGCGCGCCAGCTGGCGACGATCTTGTCCGCGTCCGCACCGTCTTTACATCGAAATCCGCCTACGATTTTCCACGCTGAATACTCGATCGAGACCAGGGCAATGAACGCATCTTTGATTTCGAGCGTTTCGATTTCCTCGATGGTCTGTCCGACGTTCGCCGGCCGCGAAATCTTCGAACGCGGCTTCGAAAGGAAATCCTGGACGGCCGGTTCCATCCAGAGCTGGTAGATATCGGTCCGGTGCCAGTCCTGGCGTGACCGGTTGAAATCCGGGACGTGAACGAAAGCGAGTGTCTCCTTCGGCAAGAGCGAGGTAACGGCCACGCTCGAGGTGTGCTGGGAACGGTAAAAAACGTACCAGATCGCGGCGGCCGCAATGGCAGCTGCCAGGACCACCAGCTGAAATCGCTTCATGAGGCCTGCATTGTAGCGGCGGACTTCCGCTGTCGCGAATTTTTCCGGGCCCCGGGGGGCTTGGAGAGCCCGGCTACGCTCTGGGATGGAATTTCCGGTGCACGGCTTTCAGGCGTTGTTGGTCCACGTGCGTATAAACCTGCGTCGTTGAAATGTCAGCATGACCGAGCATTTCCTGGATAATTCTCAGGTCGGCGCCGTTGCTCAGCAGATGCGTCGCAAAACTGTGCCGTAGGAGGTGGGGATAAATATTCGTCTCCAGGCCCGAATGTTTGGCGCGTGCTTTCACGATCTGCCAAATACGCGTCGTCGTCAGTTTGGTGCCGCGGCTGGAGAGAAAAATTTCACTGCCGGTGCGGCGTTTCACGAGCTTCGGGCGCTCCGTTGAAAGATACGAAGCCAGCGCTTCGCAGGCTTTTCTTCCCACTGGAACGATCCGCATCTTGTTTCCCTTGCCCGTGACGCGCAGAATTCGCTCGTCGAAACTGAGGTTTTCCAGGCGCGCATTGGCCAGTTCCGAGATGCGCAGCCCGCTCGCGTAAAGCAGCTCCACCATCGCCCGGTCGCGCAGGCCGAGGGGATGCCGGGTGTCAATGCTCTCAATCAGGCGCTCGACCTGGAGCTCGTTTAGCGTATCCGGCAGATAGCGCTCTATCCGTGGCAGGGTCAGCGTGTCTGTCGGATCGCGTTCGAGGACGCCTTTGCCGGTTAGAAAGCGGAAGAAGATTTTCAGGGCCACGACCCTCAACTTGATCGAGGCCGCGGCCAGCCCGCGTCGTTTCTCCGTTGCCAGGTATTCGCTGAGCAAAGGCTGGGTGACTTCGCGGGCGGCGCTGATTTTTTTCGCCGAGGAACACCATTCCGCAAACTCGGTGAGGGAGCGGCGGGTCGAGAGCTGGTAATTGTCCGAGAGACCGCGTTCCGTGGCCAGAAAGCGGATAAACGAATCGATCTCCTGTTCCACGAAGGAAAGTGACGAGTGACGTGTGACGTGTGACAAGCGAAATCTGCGAGGCGCTTGAATCTGACGAGTGACAAGCAAATACACCTCAACGCATGTGCACTATCGTTGAATAGCGGGGGAGCCGTGTGCGTCTTAAAAACGTGGCAGCAATTCCGCAACACGTCACGCGTCACTCGTCACATGTCACTGATTTCCCCTGTAACTTTCCTGTAATTGACAAAGAGAGAGTCAGTTCCGAACGTTATTCACATAATGAGTCTTGATCTTAATTCGTTGCTCAAGGATTGGCCGCACGAAACCGGTGCGATCAAAGTGCGCAAGATTATCGGCCTCGATGGGCGGGAGAAACTGCAACTGCGGATTGATCTCGGGGTCCTCCAGATGGAGGTGGCCGGCCGGCCCGATGGGCAACGGCCGCATAATTGCGAGTCCCTGCTCGTTTACCATCAACGCCGGGCCGAGCGGGCCGAAGGGCGGGGCGAGACCTACGAGCTCAATCCGGAACAATGCAACGACCTGCAGCAGGAAGGCATTCAATATTATCACCGGTATCTCAGCCTTTTTCAGATCAACGATTTCCCCGGGGTAATCCGCGACACTCAGCGCAACCTCGACCTCTTTGCCTTCGTCGCCGAGCATGCCGATCGCGACGAGATGATCTGGAGTTTCCAGCAATTTCGGCCCTATGTGCTCATGATGAACACGCGGGCCAAGGCTTCGATTCTGCTCGGCGACGGCAAATTCGCGGAGGCCATGCGCGAGATCGAGACCGGTCGCGACGCTATCCAGGATTTCTTCCAGCAGTCCAGCTTCCCCGAGCTGGCCGCCAAAAGCTCCGAGCTCGCGTTCCTGGAAGAATGGCTCGAGGAAGTAAGCTCCAAACGCCCGCTCTCTAAACTCGAGATCATGCAGCGCGAGATGGAAGTGGCCATCGCGAGCGAGCTTTACGAACGCGCCGCCGAATTGCGGGACGCGATCAAGCTTCTGCAAACGCAGCCGGCCAAGTAGGACCGGAAGCCGGCCTCGGCGAGGGTAGCCACGCCGCGCTGCGGCATCGCGACGAGCTTAGGGCCTTCGAGGTTGAACCACGATGTAGCGGCGGGGCGCATGCTTTACCAGATCAAGGGGTCGCATCACGACGTACGGTATGCCTAGATAGGTGAAGACCACCGGAACTAAAGACCGTCTTACGGGCAACTTCTCCCGCATGCCCATGATCCGTTCCGTGGCGACGTAGGCAAAGTCCAAAGGCTCATGTTTTTGAAGCGAGAGCAGGAGCAGAGCAACGGCGTCATGAGGACAGAATTTGTATCCAGCCTCCGCGACCTTGGCTTTGAACTCGTCGAAGGGGATCAGCGGTTCCCAGAGGGCGGTCGGTAATTTTAGCTCTTCCGCGGTCACGACCACCAAATCCAGCTCTTCCTTGGTTGGACTGATTTTGAAGTCTGGAGAGTCTTTAACGAGGAGGATGAAACTTTCATCTTCATTTTGCTCGGAGAGCGTCGACTTTCTTAAACGGTCGACGAGCTGTTCACGACTTTGCACGCCAACTGTCACCGTCCAGTGAACGCGTTCCGTTTTTTCTGGTTTTCTTCCGCAAGTAGAAGAAAGAACCGCAATGCAGGAAACCAACACTAGCCGCACTAATCTCATTTGAAGGCAGCACTCATAGTGTCTTCCGGAGGCGGGAGCGAGATGAAAACTCGCCGGTCCCGGTGGTGCGCAGGTGATTTAGGTTGGTTTCCGGACCTAGAGTGGTCGATAACCAAGAGCTGATGCCACGCCTCTTCTTCGCAGCGCTTCTCCTCCTCGCGCCCGCCATCGCGCGGGCCGACTTTCGCGAGTTCAAGGCGGTTCCGGTTGATGCCGAGCTCAGCGCGAAACTCACGCGGGCCGCGGAAACTTCGCTGAAGGACTTCCCGCGCCTTGCCGCGGACAATCTCGCATTCAGCGTTATCGATGTAACCAAACCGGAAACTCTGCTCCGCGCCGATTACCATGGCGACGCCCCGTTTTATCCCGCCTCGCTCGTGAAGCTCTTCTTCATGGTCGAAACCTTCCATGAGGGTCATCTCACTCCCGAGATCGAGCGCGCCCTGGGGGAAATGATTCGGGTCTCCGATAACGATGCCGCGGCATTTCTTGTCGATGTCCTGACGGACACGGCGAGCGGCTCCGAGCTAAGCGGCAAGGCGCTCGAAGATTTTCTCGAGCGCCGGCGGAAGCTAAACCGGTATTTCGCCTCGCTCGGTTACGACGTCAGCGTCTTTCTCAAACCCTGGAGTTTCGGTCCGTTCGGGCGCGACATGCAGATCATGGGCGAGAACAAAATTAACCGGAACCGGGCCAGCGCGAACTCCATGGCCTCCCTTCTCCTCTGGATCGTGCGCCAGCGCGCGGTCTCTCCGGAGGCGAGCAAAGCGATGCTTGCCTTGCTGGAACGTCCGCTCGATCCGCCGCGTCCCACGGAAAACCAGGTGAAGGAGTTCATGGGCGAATCGCTCCCGCCCGGCTCGCGGCTCTGGTCGAAAGAAGGCGACACGAGCGAAGTCCGTCACGATGCGGCCTACATCGAGCTGCCCGGCGGCCGCAAATTAATTGCTGTCATTCTTACCCGCGGCGCCGCAGACGATAAAACTTTGCTGCCGGCGATCGGGAAGCATTTGATCGCCGAATTGAATCACGATTAGGCTCCGCGGCGAGCTCGACGGCGAGCGATCAGCGCGGCGGCGGGAATCGTCACTGTTATCATCAGCCACGACGCCGGAGGGACGATGACGTAAACGAAAGCAGCCTGCGCTCTGCGATGTCCCAAAGCGTCATCGCCGTAAACGGCGAATGTTCCCAACGCGATCGCTATGGTCACGCAACAGAGCGTGATCCGGGTAACGATCGACCACTGCTTCGAAAGCAGATTGAGCCAGGCGAGAATTGCAAAGGGAGAAAGAACCCAGAACGCCATTCCCAGCAGCAACAGCCTGGGCGTCCGTTGCCCGGCGCGCAGAAACAACCCAATGGAGATCGCGACACTCACCGCCATAACGATCAAGGCAGCTACGCGTAGCCGGCCAACGCTTTGTTCAGAGATCATTCTCCCTCGGAAGTAGCGGAAACCTTTTCTGTGACAGAGCCGGTGGTCCAATGCCAACGCCGGCAGTGAGGACAACGTTCATAACGGGTGCGGCCAAAATTAATCGCGAAGAAGAGCGGAGCATCGTAGTCCTGCTGGCACTCGGGGCAACGCCTGCGTCCATAAAATATCCGGCCGAGAGCAATCCGGCCGAAGGTGAAATAGGAGAGCAACGCCAAGGCCCCGATAAAATAGAACACGAGCCAGCTCTGAATGATTATGCCCCACGTGGCCTGGCCCAAACCACCGACGTTCCAAGCCAGAAGGAGAATCGGAAAGTTGCCGAGCCAATGAAGGGCCACAGCCCCCGCGAAGCCGAGGAGGAATCGATTTCGCAGACGCCAAAGCGCCACCGCGACAAAGGCGCTATGAAACACGCACACCATGAGGCGCTCGCCGAAATAGCCGCCGAATTGGTAGAAAGGCAGATGGGCGTAGACCGGCATCTGCGCGACGAGATAGGCGAGGAACCACATCTCGCCAATGGCGAAGCCAAGGCCGATGGCGAGCGCGTAACGCGCAAAGTTCGTGGAGCGAATGTCGCGGTAAATCGCGGGGACGAGCAAGGGGAGAAGTTTAGCCGGTTCCTCAGTCAGCGGCGCATAGAGCGAGCTAATCCATTGATAGATTGGAGAAGTGGAACCGAGCTGAGCAACCAGCCAATGATCGATCGGCGAACGAACGATGAGAAAGGCGAGGGGCTGAAGGGGCAGGGCAATGCCGAACGCCAACCACAAGAGACGTGGATTGGCCGGCGATCCGAGCCTGTAGATCACGTGTCCGAAAATCGCGGCGGCTACCGCGGTCGTCACAATTGCGGTGAGATAAATGCCCGGCCAGTTCATTGTCGTGGGGACAATGGAGAGGATGCGGGATGAAGCGCGCTTGGCGATCTTTTTATCCCGGCTATTCGTAAACCGCCTCGAGCTGCCGATCGATCACTTCGCCGGAGAAGCGATCGATCGCGACGTGCAGCCAGTATCGCTTTTCTCCTTGGACCACGAATTGAGTGAGGTTGGTGGCGTTAGGCGGGTAATGGCCGGATTGTGCGACCACGTCGATCATCAAAGTCCAAACGCGCGTTTGGCACAATTCAGCGAGCGCGCGAGAGACAACCTCTTTCTTTTCCTCGGTGCTCCCGAGAGAGGCAAGAACTCCGGTGTCGGCCGTGATGCGGGCCAGGTCCTGCCGGCTTCTGGCCGGCTGGATTGTGGTGACGTTGACAATGGCGGCTCCCAGATCCATCGGCCGCGACGTGGAAAAAGGAAACGGCGTGGTGCCGTTTTCGTAGACTCCCGATATCAGCGCAGCGAGCACGGCGGCATTTCGCGTATTCAGGTCAACTGCGCCGGCCCGCTTGAGAACATCGGAGTACCCGAAGAGGTCGAGCACGGCCGCGTCTGGGCTGGTCGCGCTGAAAAAGTTCAGCGTCGTGGTAGCGTTTTTGTAGGCGTATCCAAATTCGCCGACATTCCTGAGCGGCCGATTCATCGCTACATATCCAGTCGCCGGAGTGGGCGCGGCCGATGGAGTCGGCGGGTTGGCCGCTTCCATTCCCCAGGCCTTGAGATTCGGTCCGCCACTGGGGTTTGCGTACTCAATCCACGTCGTCGCGTTGTCGGAATCCCAGCGATCGATCAACGACGCTCCGACGGAAAGCGCTTCGGCAATGGAGGCGCTTGGGTTGGCAAAAGTCAGGACTTGGAAAAAGTCCGGCTCCGAACTGCCGGTAATCGGCGGAATCAATGACGCGATGGTCGAGCCGGTGGCGCCCCAATAATCCCAATGATCTGTGTTCCAGACTAATCCGAAATCGCGTTTTACACTGGCAGCATCGCCGGGCGCCAAAATGCCGGTTGGACCCAGCCAGCCGAGATGGGTAAGGGGAAAACGCCGGAAAAGCGGCTCGCCCGGTTGAGCGAACCTCCCGTCGGACCGTCGAGCAAACGGTGAAGTGACGCGCGTCGTCGCCGCGTTACCCCACGTCGGATAATCCAGGACGCGCGAAAATGTCCCGAGACTATGAAGTGCCGACTGGGTGAAACCAGTGGCACTTCGCAAATCAATGAGTTCCTGCCGGCTGACAATTGCCTGGTCGGATCTTGAGCTCCATTGAACCGAGCTGGTCGTCAGGAAATCGTTGGCCGGCTTGATTATGAAATTGAAAAAGCTCGTCGCCGAGCAGGTCAGATTTGGGAATGTTCCGTTCGCCTGCCCCGAGGCGTAGTTTCGCCAGCCAACCAGATTGTCGATTTGGTTTCTCGCGGAAGTGGTAGTTCCGAAAACCTGCCGCAAATCGGCAAATGCAAGAAGGCCTTTCGGACCAGATTGCGCGACCGCGGCCGATTGCGGGTAACCGGCGACGTTTATGTCGAGGAGACCGCCTTCGTTATAAATCGCGAACGCATACCGGCCCATCGTGGAGTTTGATGGTGCGCCAATTGCCGTCGGTCCGTCGGAAGTTACGAAAACCCAATCCGGCGCCGAAAACTGCGGTGTGGGATCCGTGCCCACCTTGTTGGCATTGGCTCCGCCGTACAAAGCTGGGTCGCGCGGAATCAGGTAATGCTTGTTCCACCGCGCGTTGCTGATCGAGCGCCCGTTCGGTGAAATGTCGGTCGCCGAATTTACCGCGGAGGCGCGGCTCGCGACGCCGGGTGCCGCGATGGAATCCATCCGGACACTGCGTCGGACGAGGTTTGGAATTGGGTCGGGGTTTCCATCAGGGCAACCGCTGCGCATCGGTGAGATGTTCGCATTGCTTGACGGCAGGTAGATGGTGGAGGCGCCCACGGTCGACGCCGTCGAGCCATCGAGAATCTCCTGTCTAAGATCAGCCACGATCAGGTCCATTGCGCCGCGGGCAAGCTGGTCGGATTTGGCGTCGTGGAAATCGCCCTGCGCAATGGGCCTGGCAATGCTGGTGCGCGTTAAGTAAGCCACAACGGAAAGCGTCAGCAGGACGACAAAAGCCAGGACAATGACAAGCGCGACTCCGCCGTTCCGGCGCCGGCAGGGCAAACGCTCGGGACGCTGAATCATGGCGCCGGCGTTAACAGAAAAGTGCGCTCGTACAACCGAACCGCCGCCAGGGAAGGGCGCGGCAGGCCGTTGGCGCCGTTCAGCGCGCTTTGCCATTGGGCGAGCAAATCGCCCGGTTGCATCGCCGCGGAAAAATCGTTCATCGTTCGGGCAAGCGCCTCGAGCCCTTCCTCTGTAATCAGTTGCCGGCTTTTCGGATCGAGCGTTCCAATGGAAATCGATATTGCCGCCACATCCTGCAGTCCGCCCACGCTGCCATGTCCCGCGGCGGTATCCCAAGGCGTCACCGACAACGCGCCATTCTTCAGGATGTAATGATATTCGAAACGAAACACATATGGACCAATCAGCTCATAATCGGGATCCGAATTGGCATTTGTCGCGGCGGTCCAGTTGCCGGCAATCGTCAATGGGAGGAATACAATCGGAAAACCCGAGGGCGAGGCACCGTTCCACCACAACGCCTTGGCCATTCGCTCCAGCTTGTTTGTCGAGATCCTGTAGGCCACGAGCGATACCGGACTTGGCGAGACGCCCGAGGCGTGGTACCCCGGAACGGTGCTGTAAAAGGCGAACTGATCGTTGCCCGGCATCGCCCCGCCGACAGAGTTGGGAGCTCCCGTGCCTTTGCCGAAAAAGTCCGCGTCAGGCCGTTTGATCATTTGGGCGAAGTCGACGGCGAATCTTTCGAACAAGGGTCGCACCTGTCCGTCGGCATCCATCCGTTTGTTTCCAGAGATGGTGATGTTGCTGGCGCTGACCAACAGCCGGCTGATCACCAGGACGAGGACGGCGAGGATCGTGATCGAGACAAGAAGTTCGGTGAGAGTGAAAGCCGGGGAGCGTTTGGTCATCGCTAATTCCTGTCCAGCGCAATGAACATTTCCGCTGCGCCCGATGCGTCGGGGATGGAGGCAGACGCCGGCCAGGTCGCCTTGAGATCGACAAACGTTGCGGTCCGAGCGCCAGCCCCGTTTGGCAAGAGCGTGATGGTCACGCGGTAGCGCGAATCTGTCTGGAGGCTGACGGAGGATTGTCCCTGCGCCGTGAAGAACAAAGTTGTCATCGTTAAGGCCGCCACCGGATTGGCTGGAAGTCCTATCGCGAAAAGTGGCGAAACGGCGGCGCGGCCACGAGGCGTGGTTACCGGGGTCGCCCGCAAGTCGGCTGCAACTGCGGACAAGATGTCAGTCGACGCGGTTTGTTCGATGGCGAGCTGGTTCGTTCTCACGCCCACTGGAAGGAGGGCGAAGATTGTCAGCAACGAAATCCCAGCGACACCCAGGGCGAGGGTTACTTCAACAAGTGAAAAAGCGTTGCGTTTCACGGGCGGAAGATCAGCGCCGATAGATCCTAAAATTCCCGCCGACGCCGCTGAATTGAATCGCGATTACGTTGGGATTGTTGAGGTCGACCACCTTGCCATGAGTCGGTCGCAACCCGATCTCCACGACGCGACGCAGGTTGTAGGTCCCATTGATCTGGGCTTCGCCCCGGGGTGTGAAACGGACCGTTTTATGAAAAGTGTAGCCCTGCGCTACGAACGGATAGATCGATTGATTTTCGGGGCTATGGGTGTCGTCGCTGCTAATTCTGTTTTGGTAATCGAAGGCCGGAGCGTTGTTGGTGTAAGGAAAGTCTGGTCGCGCATCGATCGAATTCGCGTCAACGATCGGGGTGGCGCCGGGGACGGGCGCGCCAATGTCAGTCAGGTGCACGCCTTCGATCTTCCCCAGCTTGCCGACCTGGGTGATCTTGTTGGCGAGCAAGGGAATGCGGTTTCCGGAGGTTGACGCTGGATCTTCACAATCGGACGTGCCGTCCCTGGAGGCGACCACAGCGAGAATCAGCCGGCCTTTTCCCGGGTAGGGCGGGGTTTCGTTAGTCGCCGCGGGTGTGCCCGCGGCTTCCTCGTAAAAACCAACCCACGTGTAGGTATTGTTTGCTATCGCGTGCGTGCGCGCCTGGGCCAAGGTTCCCGCGATCAAGTCCGCTGCCTTGGTGAGGTCGCCTGAACTTCCAAGATTCGTAAAGGCCGGAACGGCCAGCACGGTCAACAGAACGATAATTCCGATGACGACGATCAGCTCGATCAGGGTGAAAGCGGCCGGCTCACGGTCTGGGGGGACCATTCCTAAACTTTAACCAGCCGAGGGCTGGGATGGAAGTGTAAATGGATGGGAATACAGGAGTTGGATTGTGCGCTGCTGTCACTGGCTCGAGCGCGGTAGGAGCAGGTAAAAATCGCACCCGCAGAAGGTTTTTGCGGGCCACGACCGGAATGGGGGGCATGCTTCTAGCTTTTATGAAGGTGTTGTGCTGGAACACACCTTATCCGAGGAGGAGCATAGTCAGATCGTTCAGACGATCGAGATGTTTGAAGTCATAATTCAAACACAGCCTGACGATTATCAATCGCTCGAAATCCTCAAAGAAGCTTACTCAAAAGTCGGGCGCACTGCCGACTCGCTCAAGACTTCCCGGCGCCTGGCCGAAGCCTATTTCAATTCCGGTTCCTACACGCTGGCGATGCAGGAATGCGAGGTAATCCTGCTCAAGGAACCTAACGCACCCGAGATTCTCGCCATGCTGGGCGACATCGAGACGCGCTTGCAGGCTGCCGGACATCAGATCGCCACGGGCGGTTCCAAGAATGGTCTCACGGCCCCAGTGTCCACCAATGGCGTGAACGGTTTGACCCACCTTCGCTCCCAGGAAGGCGCGCTGACCGATCTCCAGCAGGCCCGGCACGGACAGAATTTGCAGGATCGCGGGGACGACCATCTCGCCAAGTTTTTGGTGATGCAGCAGCTCTTCAGCGAGGACGAGGTGACGAGTGCCTTGGAGACGGTCAAACAACTGAACAAAGATTTGAGCGGGCAGGCGCTCGGGGCATCGTTGCTCGACAAAATTTGCCGCCAGGACACGGACAAGCTCGATGCGGCGATTTCCGGGTTGATCGATCGGACCAAATTCGCCTTTGTCCCGATCGAATATTACGACGTCGATCGGCAGATTCCGCGAATGCTACCGGATAATTTGACCTTGGGCCGGCTCTTTCTGCCTTTCGATTTGATCAGCCGCTCCATCATGGTGGCGTGCAGCAATCCGTTCGACGCGGCCGGTCGCGAGGCGGTGCAGCAGTCGCTCGATTACACGGTGACGTGGTACCTGGCGCGGCCCGGCGCGATCATCAAGTCTTTGCAGGATGTTTACCGGCTCGAGAGCCGGGCCTAGGACGCGCGACAAGATGAGAAGCAAATCTTTCGCGGAACGAATCGCCGATGTCCTGATCGAGGACGGTCTCCTCCTGCCCAATCAACTCGAGGAAGCGACCGCCGTTCAGCAAAAAGAGGGCGGACGCCTCCTGAAAATTTTGACGGACAAACAGTTCGTCACCGACCAGGACATGACGGTCAGCATGGGCCGTTGCCTGAATACGCCGCTGATCAATCTGTCGAAATTGCGGGTGCCGGAGGAAGTGATGTCGCTCGTGCCCCGCGACATGGCGAAGGCGAACAAACTCATCCCAATCGCGCGCTTGAACGGCAAGCTTTTCGTCGCCATGGCCGACCCGACGAACGTCCTCGCGGTCGACGACGTGAAGCGTCGGGTCCAGCTCGAAGTGGTCCCGATGATCGCGACGGAAAAATCCGTGAACGATGCCCTGGCGGGTGTTCACCATGGCGGCGCGAAGATGGCCGAAATGCTCAAGCAGGTCGCGGAAGACGCGGCCGCTGCGAGCGACGTGGAAGTTCAGGCGAAAAAGAATGAAGAGATCGATCTCGACCGCCTGGCGACCGACAGTGAGGACGCTCCCGTCATTAAGATCGTCAACCTGATCCTGGTCCAGGCGGTGAAGGAAAAGGCGTCGGACATCCACATTGAGCCGTTCCAGCGAACGCTGAAACTTCGTTATCGTATCGACGGCGAACTGATCGCAGCGGAGTCGCCTCCGAAAGCGCTCCAGCTGGCAATCACTTCGCGCATCAAAATTCTCGCCGGCCTGAACATTGCCGAGCGCCGCGTGCCGCAGGACGGACGTTTTCGGATCAAGGTTCTTGGGAAAGAGGTCGATCTCCGTGTCTCGATTTTGCCAACTGCGTACGGCGAAAAAATCGTCATTCGTATTCTCGACAAGACTGCCCTCACCGGCAGCATCGACCAGATGGGCATGGATGAATCCACGCTCGACAAATTCAAGAAGGCGATCGACGCGCCGCACGGAATGATCCTCGTGACCGGCCCCACCGGATCCGGAAAAACCACGACCCTTTATTCGGTCCTGCAGGAACTCAACAATCCGCAGTACAACATCGTGACGGTCGAGGACCCGATCGAATACGAGCTCTCCGGCATTAACCAGGTGTCGGTGCGCAACGACATCGGGCTCGATTTTGCTTCGGCCCTGCGCTCGATCCTGCGCCAGGACCCCGACATCGTGATGGTCGGTGAAATTCGCGATAACGAAACGGCTGACATCGCGGTGAAAGCGGCGCTGACCGGCCACCAGGTCTTGAGCACGCTGCACACGAACGATGCCGCCGGCGCCATTACCCGTCTCGATGACATGGGGATCGAGCCATTCCTGATCTCGAGCTCCGTCATCATGGCCTGCGCGCAACGACTTGTTCGGCGGATCTGCACAAATTGCCGCGAGGAGTTCGTCCCTGAACCGGAGATTTTCGAACGGCTTTCAATGGCTGCGCCGGAAGGGGCGGTCTTCTATCACGGGAGCGGCTGCGATCGGTGCAAGGGGCGCGGTTATCTTGGCCGGGTTGCGATCATCGAAGCCTTGCCGGTGAGCGAGGCGATTCGCCGTCTCATTATCAAGCGCGCTTCTTCCGCGGTCGTGAAAAACCAGGCGATCAGCGAGGGAATGCGGACGCTGCGAATGGTGGGAATTGATAAGGCGCTCGAAGGCATAACTACGCTGGAGGAAATCTGGCGCGTCACGGCCGAGGACCACTAATCGACCGATGACGATTCCTTTTCTCAGTTATTTCAAACGAGGCAAGACCGACGCCGCCCCGAAAGAGAACGCGGCAGCGCCAAAGCCTGTGCTGCCGCCGCTCGAGAAACCGAGCAGCGAGCGGTTCAGCAAGACGGTCATGCCAAATGCCACCCGCACAATTGCGCCGCAGGACCCGTTTGAAATGGCCTCACGTTCGACCGCCCTCGGGGGCACTAACGGGGCGGCTACCATGGTGGCGCCGCCGCCGGGGGCGCCCCGCACGATCGCCTTTGCCCCTCCTTCCATGCCGGTCGTGCAGCGCGACCTGCCGCCAGCCGTGGCACTCGCCCTGGAACCGGTCGTTGAGCGCGTGATCTCGCTGGAGTTAGGCGACGTCCTCGCGGAAATGCCAGCCGGTTACGTTAAACCGGCGGAAAGCATCGATCTCACGCGGCGAATTCTCCTGAAGGCATCTGAAGTCGAAAGAGGAATGGCCAACGGGAAACCGGCGGTTTCGCTCGCTACCGTTTATCAGCAGGTGCCTGAGATTTTTCTCCGCACGGTCGAACCCGCCGACGCTTCCCAACTGAAGTTGCCGTTCAATAAAGTGCTGGAGCAATTCAGCAGCCTGCAGGTTCGCGCCGATCAGGAGCGGGCCCGCGCGGTTCCGCAAGTGGAGACGCCGTTTCTGAAGGTGACGCTCGAGGACAACCAGCATTTCGGGACAACGATGGAGCCGCTCGAAACGGGAGATCTCCCGCCAGTTCGGGTCGAACCCGCTACCGCGGAAGCATTCGCCTTTGCCGAGCCGGAGCCCGTGACCGATGCCACATTTAAGATGCCGGCGGCACAACCGGCCCGAGATAACCGCACCCAATCACCCGCCCGAATTCCTTTCAAACTTTCACCGAATGGAACGGACGTGCCCGCACCTGAGAGTGTTCCAGCCTCAAGCGGGCCGTCCGTTCCGACTTCTTCACCCACGCCCCCGACCCCGACCCCGGTTCGGATTCCGTTCAAGATGACGCCGCCGTCGGAGGACGCGCGGCCGAAAGTTGAGCCTTGGCTGACCGCGGAAACTCTCGCGGTTTCGACGGATAAGCCGCAGACCCCAGCGCCCGTCGCCGCCGTCCCGCCGCCCGCGCCGATTGCGCTCAATCCCAAACCCGCTGTTGCCGCAGAGGTCAAAATCAAGCTGGCGCTCAAGTCCATCGTGCAGGAGCTGCCGCCGATGCAATGGAGCGGCGATACCGGCAGTGTCCCGGAAGCCGAGCTCATCGAGATCCCCTTTGCCCTGATCGAGCCCCAACTGGCCGCGGGCCGGATCAGCGTAACCGCGAAAGTTTTCGAAACCTGTCTGCCCTCACAGTTTCGCAGCCAATTCCAGGCCGGCGATCCCCCCATCGATGTTTCATTGCCGTTGCGAGAAGTCCTGAAAAACCTGCCCACCTCGACTTTGCGGATGCGCGACGACCAGGTGGAACAGGAAGCGGGGGCAAACTTCGCAACGCCATTTTCCGCAAAGGCGGAGGAGGACGCCAAACGTTTCAATGTGCCCGCGACGCCGGTCGCCAAGCCTGCGGCAATTACTCCTGAACCGGTGGCGGCTCAACCAGAGCCAGCGCCGGCTGCGCCGGTAGAACCGGTAGCGCCCGTAGTCGAAGCAGAGCCAATCGAGCTGCCGGAAGGAAAGGCTTTGGATCGGCCACCGCGCTCACCGCTGCAGGTCGCGCTCGATACCGACGATAAGCTCGACGGAAAGTCGGTGGTGGATCACGTTAACAAGATCGCCGGGGTCAAGGCGTGCGCGATTACTTTTGGCGACGGCCTCAGTCTGGCGGGAAGCCTGCCTCCAGACGTGGAGGCGGAAGGTCTTTGCGCGATGGCGCCTGCTCTAATGCAGCGCGTCGAGAATCATCTGGTGGATACGAAGCTAGGGACTCTCCGCAGCATGACGCTCTCGTGCACCAAGGGCACGGTCACATTTTTTATGCGCGAAAACCTTTGCCTTGGCGCGCTCCATGCAACGATCGATTTGCCGGCGGAGGCGCGCGAGAAACTCTCCCGCGTTGTCCTCGAGCTTTCCCGAAAATATTCCCACCCGGTTTAAGGATTTCTCCATGTCGATTATCAATTACGCAAGCCGAGAGATTCAGTTTAAGATCGTTTATTACGGTCCGGCGCTGTGCGGAAAGACCACGAACCTCGGTTACATCCACAAGCGCATTAATCCCGAGAACCGAGGCGATCTCGTGTCCCTGGCAACGGCGGCAGATCGCACGTTGTTCTTCGATTTCCTGCCTTTGAACGCAGTCGTGATCAAGGGATTCGTGACCAAGTTCCAGCTTTATACGGTGCCGGGTCAGGTCATTTACAACGCCACCCGGCAGCTCGTTTTGCGTAGCGTCGACGGCGTTATTTTCGTGGCCGATTCGCAATGGGAAAAGATGGAGGAAAACGTCGAGAGCTTCAAAAACCTCGAGGATAACCTGGCCAAGCAAAATATCTCGATCGACGAAATTCCTTACGTCCTCCAATACAACAAACGGGACCTGGAAAATGTCGCCCCGGTCAATTATCTCGAATACGTCCTAAACAATCGGAAGAAGCGGGTTCAAAGCTTTGAAGTTATTTCGAGCACGGGGCAAAACGTTTTCGCTTCTCTCAACGCGGTCTCACAGATTTTGTTGCACAAGTTTAGCAAACAGAGCGATGCGCCTAAGACGGCGCCCGCGCCGGTGGCGATCCCGGTCGAGCCCATGCCGAAGAAGGAAGGGGCCGCGGTATGAATGCGATCCCGTGCCTGACCATCGACGACGTCGCGAATTTGGATGGGGTGCTGGGAGACTTTCTCCAAAAGGCCGAGGCGGAGCTGACCGTGGTGATCGACCGCGGGGGCAACGTCATCTCACAGTTTGGCGACATGACGGTGATGGACGTCACAATCATCGCCGCGCTTGCGGCCGGATCGTTTGCCGCCACGAAGGAACTGGCCCGCCGGATTGGCGAAGTGGAGTTCAACGCGCTTTATCACCAGGGAAACGGCAATCACATTTTCATGAACTCGGTCGATGACGACACGATCATGATCACCGTTTTCGGACGGCGCACGACAGTTGGACTGGTGCGATTTTATTCCGCCAGCGCAGCCCAGAACGTCGGGGCTTTACTGAAGGCTCTCTCGAAAAACGGCCACGGCTTTTCTTTCGATGCTTCCGACATCACCGCGGCGCCTGTTTTCGCCGACCAGTAATTTTCCCGGGCCGGAGATCTACCCGGTAAATTCCGACAGGACGAGCGTGGCGTTATGGCCGCCGAACCCAAAGGAATTGTTGAGCACGACGCGCAGCTTCTTTTCCTTCGCCACATTGGGCGTGTAGTCCAGGTCGCACTCGGGATCAGGATTCTCGAGGTTAATCGTCGGCGGAATAACCGAATCGCGGATGGCCAGGGCGCAGGCTGCCATTTCAACAGCGCCAGCCCCGCCTAACAAGTGGCCAGTCATCGATTTGGTCGAACTAATCGAAACCGTCTTTGCGTCTGCGCCGAAAACCGTCTTGAGTGCGCGAGTTTCACAGATGTCGCCGAGTCCAGTCGAGGTGGCGTGGGCATTCACATAATCGACCTGGCTGGCGTTGGTCCGGGCATGATCGAGCGCAATTTTCATCGCCCGGGCAGCGCCTTCGCCATCCGGCGGCGGCGCCGTCATGTGGTAGGCGTCGGCTGACAGGCCGTAACCAGTGAGCTCGCAATAAATTTTCGCTCCGCGCGCTTTCGCGTGCTCGAGTTCTTCGACCACCACGACGCCGGCGCCCTCGCCCATGACGAAGCCGTCGCGATCGCGGTCGAACGGGCGCGAGGCGCGCTCCGGTTCCTGGTTGCGCGTGCTGAGCGCTTTCATCGCCGAGAAACCCGCTAGCCCGATCGGGATGATCGATGCCTCCGCGCCACCTGCCAGAAAGATGTCCGCGTCCCCAAACTTGATCATGCGCCAGGATTCTCCAATGGCGTTGTTCGAGGTCGCGCAGGCCGTAACGATGCAGAGATTCGGTCCCTTCAATCCGTATTCCATCGAAATCAGCCCGCTTGCCATGTTGCTAATAAGCATTGGGATGGTGAAGGCGGAGACCCGTGACGGCCCCTTGTTAAGGAGCGCCGAGTGCTGGTCTTCGAGCGTCTTCAGGCCGCCGATTCCGCTGCTCACGATCGCGCCAAAGCGGAGGCGGTCCACTCTCTCCAGGTCGATCCCGCTGTCATCCTTCGCCATCTTTGCCGCGGCCATGGCCAGGTGCGTGTAACGGTCAGTGCGGCGAACTTCCTTCGGATTGGCGAAATAGTTTTTTGGATCGAAATCCCGAACCTCGCCCGCGATCTGGCAATCGTACCCGCTGACATCGAACGCCTGAATTTTGCCGATGCCGCTGACGCCCTCCTTGAGATGGCGCCAGAACGTTTCCAGATCGTTCCCCACGGGCGTAACCACGCCCATGCCAGTGATGACAACTCTCCGGTCCGAGATCATGGAATGTTAACGCGTTCCCATGCCCACGCTCTGGACGGTCTGGAATAGTTTTCCTTCCGTCTTGATCGATGGAGCGATGATGATTTCGGTTTGTTGAAACTCGGTAATGTCCCGCGCGCCCACGTTGCCCATGCAGGTTGTGATCGCTCCCACGAGGTTCTGGCTTCCGTCATCCACCTCGGCCGGACCGAACAGGATTTGTTTGAGGGAGCCGGTCGCGCCGACTTTGATGCGAGTGCCTCGCGGTAAATTCGCGTGCGGGGTTGCCATTCCCCAATGGTAGCCGCAGCCGGGCGCTTCATGTGCTTTCGCAAACGCGCTGCCTACCATGACGGCGTCCGCGCCGCAGGCCAGCGCTTTGCAAACGTCGCCACCCTTGCTCATGCCCCCGTCGGTCAGGATCGGAACATAACGGGAGGTTTTCTTGAAATAAGCGTCACGCGCGGCGGCGCAATCGACCGTCGCCGTCACCTGCGGCACGCCCAAACCAAGCACGCCGCGTGACGTGCAGGCTGCGCCCGGCCCGACGCCAATGAGCACCGCGGCCGGACCGCATTGCATGATCTCGAAAGTCACGTCGTAGCCGACCGTGTTGCCGACAATAACCGGAGTGCGCATCTCCCGGCAGAATTTTTCGAGATCGAGCGATTTATACTCTGACGAGATGTGGCGCACGGTCGAGACAGTGCTCTGCACCACGAAAACGTCGGCGCCCGCTTCCTGCGCAATCCGGCCAAATTCCGCCGCCCGTTGCGGGATCGAGCTCACGGCGGCGATGGCGCCGCTGTCTTTGATCTGGCGAATGCGAGCAGCGATCAGATCTTCCTGGACCGGTTCCTGGTAAATTTTTTGGAGCAGGTGAGTGATCTCCGCCTTGTCGGCTTCGACGATTTTTTGCAGGACTTCCTGTGGGTTTTTGTAGCGAGTCTGGACGCCCTCGAGATTCAGGACCGCCAGGCCGCCGAGCTTGCTCATCTCAATGGCGAACCGGACATCGACCACGCCGTCCATGGCGCTGGCCAGGATCGGGATTTTGAATTTCAGCGGTTCGGCATCGCGCCGCGGCAATTGCCAGGCGATGTCGACTTCGTTCGGATTAATTGTGACCCGGCCCGGCACGAGGGCGATCTCGTCGAAACCGTAGGTCACGCGAGCTTTACGATTACGGCCAATCCACATTCCCATGATTAAATTTGTTCCGGTTTAAAACGTTCGTTCAAGCTTCCGCACCGTGGACAGCGCGGAAGCAAAGCGGGCGTTCGATCTTCAAATTCAAACGCGCAAATCACGCACCGCAGTCGATAGCGCAAAGCGCGACGTTCGCGACGGCGACGATTCCACTCACCTACTATCCAGAGCAGAAAAACCGCCGCAAGAAAAACAAGCAAATAGATCGTGACCAGGGCAGAGAGGCTGACCCGAATCACGGCGCGTTATTTCCCGGGGTGGGCGAAGAGGACGAGACGATGTCGTTGCCCCATTCGACGGTCGCCATGCCCCAGGTGAAATCGGCGGGGGCGGAGGCGCCAGGCGCGGAAGGGAAGCGGCAAAGCATAAGGTAAGATCGCGCCTGCGCATCGAGAGTCGCGTCTCCGGACGAATCCTGCAGAAAGCAGTAAGAGACATTTCCTTTTTTATCGATCGCCACTCGGAAGTGCGCGGCTTGCGGCGACTCGTGACTCAGCGTCTGGAATTTGAAATCGGGACTTTGGGGCGGCCCGAGCCTGTCGAACTCGGCGGAGAACCGAACCACGGTAGGGGCGACTTTCGTCAGAGGTTGAGGACGCGGTGCCACGCGTTCGACGGGAGCAGGGGGGCGGGCGCTCGGGACGCGGACCGCCGGGGGAGCCGGTGGCAGTTCCACGAGAGGGGACTGGCGACCGAGGTATGAGGGCGCGTGCTGAATCGTGGGCATGACCAGTGATTTTCCTTCGACCGGCGGCTGAGTGGTGGAAGCGAGGGCGGGATCTTCGGCATCAAGCCAACGAAGCAGGAGACGGCCTTCATCCGAGTTCGGTGCAATCAAACTGACGCGTCCAGGCGGAGGCAACAGCGCCACCGCCGGGGGATAGAGGATCTGAAAAAGGTAAAACCCCAAAGCGTGAACTGCGAGCGAGGCGAGAAGGAATCCAGCTATCGTCCTTTTGCTTCGGGCCGGCGTGTCCCACCCAAAAATGAGATCGTTGGCGGAAGCCTGCGGGGAATTCATTTGGGAAGCGTTGTCGCCAAGGCAACCGAAGTGATGCCATGCTCGAGCGACAGATTCGTCACCTCAACCACAAGTGCATAAGGCGTCAGTCGATCGGCCTTGATGATAATGGGGCGACCCTCCTTTTTCGCCGCGTCGAGCAATGGACCGAGTTGGTCGAGCGCCACTTTTTGATCGCGGAAATAGATGGCGGGCGCCGCTCCGCCGGTGATGCTGATCACCTGCGGATTGATTTGCGGACCGAGGGTAAAACGGGACAACGGCACGGAGACAGAAATCCCCGGCTGAAGGATGAAATTCGAGCTGAGGACCAAAAAGAAAATCAGGAGGAAGGTCACGTCCAGCAGCGGGACGGCCGCGAGCCAGCCGAAATGATATTCCTTCGTCCGGGAAAGCTTCATGCCGTTACGGCCTGCCGGCCGATGATAACTAGCGCGCTTCCCGTTCTTCCACGGGCGCCTGGAAGCTGATGATGTCGCTCCGCGGCTCTCGGTCCGTCAACATATGGACCACTTCGATCCCGGCGCGCTCCATTTCATGCATCAGGGAGTTTACGCGGGAAGAAAGGTAGCTGTAAGCGACGAACGTGGGCGTGGCGACGACCAATCCCGCCGCAGTGGTGAGGAGGCTCTTATAAACACCGTTGGATAATTCCGTGACGGTGGCGTAGCCGCCATTCGACGAAAGCGTGCCGAATGCGTCGATCATCCCAGACACTGTCCCAAGCAGCCCCAGTAACGGCGCGACATAAGCAAGGGTCGCGAGGACTCCGAGAAAACGTTCCAGTTTCGGCACTTCAAGTTGTCCGGCTTCCTGGACGATTTCACGAAGCTCCGTCCGCGGCGCATCGTGTCGGATAATCGCGGCGTGAATAACACGCGCCACCGGTCCCGGAGTGCCGGCGGACTCATGGAGAGCTTCGGCATAATTGCGGCGCTGGAGGAGGTTGGAAAGGCCTTGAAGGAATTCGCCCACGTGAATGGTGGCGCGATGGAAATAAAAGAGCCGCTCGGCAAAGACGGCGATGGCAATCACACTGCAGAAGAGGATTGGCCACATCAACAGACCGCCCTTCTGGATGTAGTCGATCATCGGATTTTCTTAGCTGGCTTTGGTGGTTGTGGCAAGCCGGGAAGCATGGCGCCTCGCCGGAAGCGCTCCTATTTAGCGGCCCTTTTGCTCGGTGGCGTCGGCTTCGGCGGCGGCCCGGGCGGCACCTTCCGAGCCACTTTCCCGGCGGCGTCGTAAACCGTGTAGCCGGTCTGTCTTCCAAGCTTGTCGTAAGCGTAAACAATCTTGTTCCGCACCGCGTCGCCTTCTCCGAGCTGGGTTTCCTGCAGGATCTTGCCTGCCGCGTCGTATTTGTAGAGAGTCCGGAAGCGAAACTGGTCGTCGGGCCCATAAACCTCTCCACTGGCAAAACGCCCCGCATCGTCGAGCACGTACCGGATTCTCCCCATCATTTTGCCATCCTTTCCGGTGGTGGTGGCGGTCGCCTTGTGGTGCAGGGAATCGAATTCGTAAACCGTCCGCGAACCGTCGGCATTGAGGGAAACGGTGACGCGGACTGCGTCAGCCGACGGGCTCGTTTCCTGGCCTTGAGCGAGGGGGGCCAGGGCCAGCCACGCGACGGCCCATCCGGCGGCGACCGACCAAGGCAACATGGGAGAGCCTACCGAGGGGAAAAAAGGGCGCAAACGGGCGTTATTTTTTATTGACCCCTGGTACGGAAGGTGGTTAGAAGTGGGGGGAAGTGGATTGAAATGGCACTCTTGTCCGCTGGCGTATGGAAAACGACTCTCAACCCCAAAAATTCTTCGCCGGCGAGTTCCGCCATTCTCTGGACGAGAAAAACCGGGTCACCATCCCATTTCGCTGGCGCCGGGGTAAGGGCGAAGAGTTCATTCTCCTGCCGCATCCCCAGGATCCCTTTCTTCTCGTCATGTCGGAAGAGGAGTTCGCCAGCATGAGCGCGCAGGCTGAAGCGAACACTACGTTTTCGGCCCGCGATCGCCGGGCGTTTTTGCGTCAGCTCCATTCCCGTGCCGAACATGGCACTCCCGATAAGCAGGGTCGCCTGATCCTCCCGGAGGACATTTGCCGCCAGCTGGGTTTGAAGGGCGAGGTGGCTCTCGTCGGCAACAGAGGCCGTTTCGAGATTTGGAATTTGGAGAAATGGAAGCGCGCTCACGAGGAGGAAACCGCGACGTATCAACATGTCGCCAACGTGATCGGGCTCTAGGGGCTTAGCCGTAAAATGATTAACGCATTGTTGTTCGAGCGGCCCGTCTGGTTCGCGACCGGTCCGCTGGAGGTGGAGGAGGCGCAGGAAATGGAGGATTTCACTTATCACCGTCCGGTGCTCATGCGCGAAGCGGTCGAGCTGCTCGCGCCGCGCCCTGGCGCGCTCGTCGTGGATGCGACCTGTGGCGGAGGCGGACACAGCGCCGAGATTTTGCGGACGGGCGCGGACGTCCTGGCGCTCGACCAGGATCCGGACGCGATCGAATTCGCCGCCGAAAAACTGGGCCAGTTCGGTGGCCGGGTTACCCTGCGACAGGCTAATTTCCGGGATGCCGGGAATGTTCTCGACGAACTCGGCATCGTGGGAATCGGCGGAGCGTTACTCGATCTCGGCGTCTCCTCCCGGCAGTTGGAAAATGCGAGCCGTGGCTTCAGTGTCCTGCGCCAGGGGCCGCTCGACATGCGGATGGACCCACGCCGCGAGTTGACCGCCGCCACAGTCGTCAACGCCTATTCCGAAGAAGATTTGACCCGGCTTTTTCGCGAGCTGGGAGAAGAGCCCGCGGCGCGCCGCATCGCCAGTCAGCTGGTGAAGCTGCGCAAGGCAACCCCGTTCCAGGACACCATGCAACTGGCCAAGGCGATCGAGAAGATTGTGTGGCGGCACGGACGGCGCCATCCCGCGACCCAGGTTTTTCAGGCGCTGCGAATGGAAGTCAACGACGAGCTCGGGGCCCTGGAAGAGGGCCTACGAACACTCACGAAACGACTCGAGCCGGGCGCTCGTATCGCCGTGATCACCTTCCATTCTTTGGAAGACCGGATCGTGAAGAATTTCTTTCGCGATCGAAGCCGCGAATGGCTGGACCGCCCGGAGTGGCCGGAGCCGCAGCGCAATCCTGATTTTACTCTTCGTTTGATCACCTCGAAACCAATCGAACCCGGCGAAAACGAACAGCGCGTCAACCCGCGTTCGCGCAGCGCCAAGCTCCGGGTCGCCGAAAAAATCTAATGCACGCCTCGCGCCGTAAAAGTTTCAATTCCGTAAACGCGGCTTCCCTGGCGCGCTGGATTGTGATCACCGCATTCCTCGCGCTGACCGGACTGATTTACGTCTACCTCACTCTTCAGCTCTATCATCAGGGCGACAAGAAAAAGGCTCTCGAAAACGAACTGACGAGTCTGCGCTCGCAAAATGATGTCGCCGGCGTGCAGATCGCGGCTTTGACCTCACGCTCGGCGATGCAGCGCCGGCTCAAGGAGGGCTATTTGAAAATGATTCCGATCGCGGAGCAGAACATCGTGCGCTTGAGCACGCCCGCGCGGGTGCATCCGGAAGACGCGGTCCAGCCGGTCGCGAACAAACGTGCCGGCAGATGAAGTGGAACAGCCGGATTCGTTGCGCGCTGGTTTGCCTCGCATTCACGGCCTTGTTCAGCGCGTTTTCGTTCCGGCTGATTTACCTGCAGATGATCAAGCACGACGAGTACGCCGGGCTTGCCGCTGAGAAGCACGTCTACAAACAGCCCATCTTCGCGGAGCGCGGATCGATCCTCGACGCCAACAACGAAGTCCTCGCCCACAACACGCCGGTCGAAACCGTGGTGGCCGACGCGACGCACCTGAATAATCGTGAGGCGACTATTCCTTTGCTGCGCGACGCGCTGGAGATTCCCGCGGGCGAGCTTGCGGAAAAACTCGAGGGCGAGCGGCGTTACATTGTGCTGAAACGCGAGGTTCCCATAGCGGTGGCCACCGCCTTGCGGGAAAAACTGCGCGCCCAGAATTTGCGGGGCATTTACTTCGAACGGGATTCCACCCGCATTTATCCGAACGGCTCGATGTTGTGTCACGTAATCGGCTTCACGGATTTCGAACATCACGGCATCCAGGGAGTGGAATCTTCGATGGAAGAATACCTGCACGGCCAGGACGGCTACCGTTACATCGAACACAACCGCGCCGGCCAGGAGATCGTGCTCTATCGTGGCCAGGAGCGCACGCCTCGCAACGGCTATCAGGTTCACCTGACCATCGATCTGAACCTGCAAAATATCGTCGAGAATGAAATCGACGCCGCCATGCGCGAATACACGCCGCAGAAAGCGACCATCATTCTCATGCGTCCGCAGACCGGCGAAATCCTCGCCATGGCCAACCGGCCCAACTTCGACCTCAACCAGCGCTCCGAGGCGAAGCCGGAGCAGATGAAAAACCGGGCCATCATCGACATGATGGAGCCGGGCTCAACGTTCAAGATCGTCACGGCTGCGACCGCCTTGAACGAACACAAAGTCCGGCCCGATACGACCATCTTTTGCGAAAACGGCATTTGGAATTTCGGCGGCCGCCCGTTGCACGATCACAAGGCTTACGCCGATCTGACCGTGCAGGACATCCTGGTCAAATCGAGCAACATCGGGGCGGCCAAGCTGGCGCTCTCTGTCGGCGAACAAAAGTTTTACGAATACATTCGCCGGTTCGGGTTTGGCGATCGCACCGGTATCGAGCTGCCCGGTGAAATCCCGGGAGTGATTCGGCCGCCTCAATCGTGGAGCAAAATTTCCATTACCCGAATTCCGATGGGCCATGAAGTGGGCGTCACTCCGTTACAGATGACGGTGGCGATGGCGACGATCGCTAATGGTGGCAAGCTCGTGACGCCGCGGATCGTGAAATCGATCACCACCGAAGAGGGGAAGACGGTCAGCGTGTTTTCGCCGGTCGTATTGCGGCAGGTCATTTCGCCGGAAACGGCGGCGCAGGTGGGGAACGCGTTGCGCGGGGTGGTGAGCGATCGCGGAACAGCGGCGGCGGCGGCGGTCCCCGGGTTCAGCATCTCCGGGAAAACCGGCACGGCGCAGAAGGTGGACCCCAAGGGGGGATACGAGCATGGGAAATATGTGGTTTCATTTTCCGGTTATCTGCCTTCCGAGCATCCGGAATTCGTCGGCCTGGTGGTCCTGGATGACGCGCACACCACCAATCCGGAATTGAATTACGGTGGGCTGGTTGCGGCCCCCATCTTTGCGCGGATCGCGGAGAAGGCCGCGCGCTATCTCGATCTTGAACCGCACGAAGATGTCGGAAAGACCGGCGCGGACCGAGTGGCCTTAACCAATGCGTCCCACCGTTGAGCGCGCTGCGCCCGTTTAACCACTTCGCATGCAGCTCAAAACTCTCGTCGCCGCCATTTCCCCCCGCCAAATCATCGGCCCGCTTGATCGCGTCGTGGAAAGCGTCGCGTATGACTCGCGGCGTGTGCAAAGGGATGGGCTTTTCGTCGCATTGCGCGGCGAAAAAAGCGATGGCCATCAATTCATCGAGCAAGCAATCGAAAAGGGCGCATCCGTGATTGTCACGGAGCAGGAGGTGGAACACGCGCATGCCACCTGCGTGGTGGTCGAGAACACGCGGCAGGCGCTCGCCGATCTCGGCGCCGCTTTCTACGATAACCCTGCGCGCCGGCTCAAACTCGCGGCCGTGACCGGCACCAATGGAAAAACGACGACCACTTTCCTGCTCAAACACATCTTCGAAAAAGCGGGCCTGCGCTGCGGCCTGATTGGCACGGTTCGTTATGAAATTGGCGAGCGCGTTTTGCCGGCCGTGCGCACGACTCCTGAATCGCTCGATGTTCAGGAACTGCTCGCGCAGATGGTGAACGCGGGCTGCAAAGCGGCCGCGATGGAAGTTTCATCGCACGCCATCGCGCAGGACCGGGTTCGCGGCCTGGAATGGGACGTGGCGGTCTTCACGAACCTGACCCAGGACCATCTCGATTTTCACGGGACGATGGAAAATTATTTCGAGGCGAAGACGAAGCTCTTCACCGGACTCGCGGAACAGCAGGCCAAAACGAAGGCGCCCGCGATCGTGAATATCGACGATCGCTACGGCGCCCAATTGGCCGACCGGCTCCAGAAACTGACTCCCGTTATCACCTACGGCATGAGTCCTCGCGCCGATTTTCGCGCCTCCAATTATCATGCGGAGTTTGCGGGCACTTCTTATCAGCTCGACGCGCGGGGCAAGAGTTATCTCGTCCGCGTGCCGTTGATCGGCCGATTTAACGTGGCGAATTCGATGGCTGCGCTCGCCGCCGCGAGCAGCATCGGTCTCAGCCTGCGTGACGCTATTCTGAGCCTGAGCCGTTCCCCGCAGGTGCCCGGGCGGCTCGAGGCCGTTCCGGCCAAGCGACAATTTCAGGTTTTTGTCGATTACGCCCACTCCGATGACGCATTGCTCAACGTTCTCAAGACTTTGCGAGAACTCTCGCCCCGCCGTCTTATTCTGGTTTTCGGATGCGGCGGCGATCGCGACAAACAGAAGCGCCCGCTGATGGGCCGGGTGGCGGATCAAAACGCCGATTTCAGCATCATCACCTCGGATAATCCCCGGAAAGAAGATCCGGACGCGATCATCGCCGACGCCGAAAAGGGATTCCGCTCGGGCAATTACGAGAAGGTTCCGGATCGCGCCAGGGCCATCGCGCGCGCGATCGAGCTCGCCCAACCACGCGACATCGTCCTGATCGCGGGCAAAGGGCACGAGGCGTACCAGGAGTTCTCGGACCACACCATTCCTTTTGACGACATCCAGGTGGCCCGCCAGGCCCTGGATAACCATCCACTCACCTTCTGATCATGGATCCTCTTTCGTTAGGCCAGATCGCCAAGTTCGCCGGTGGCTCCTTCGCCGCGGGGAACGCCGACGCCGTCGTCACGAGGGTCAGCACCGACTCGCGAACCTTGCAGCCGGGCGACCTTTTTGTCCCGTTGCGCGGAGAGAACTTCGATGGTCACCGATTCGTCTCGCAAGCCGTGGAACGAGGCGCGGTGGGTGCGATGGTCGAAGAGAATTGGAAAGGCGAAGTGCCGGCAGGATTCGCGCTCATTCGCGTGCCGGACACTCTTGTTGGCTATCAAAACCTGGCCGCAAATTATCGGCAGTCCCTCTCCTTGAAGGTGATCGCGATCACCGGCAGCAACGGCAAAACCAGTACGAAAGATTTTGTAGCCGCCACCCTGGCGAGAAGATTTCGCGTCACAAAAACTGAAGGGAATTTCAACAATCACGTTGGTCTTCCGCAAACCATGCTGGCGGCCATGCGCGAGGACGCGATCGCCGTCTGGGAAATCGGAATGAATCATCCCGGGGAGATTGCGGCCCTGGCGAAACTGGCGGCGCCGGACGTGGCAATCATCACCAATGTCGGTCTCGCCCACATCGAATTCATGGGGAGCCGCGAAGCGATCGCTGCCGAGAAAGGATCGCTGGCCGAGGCAATTGGCGCGGATGGGCTGGTAATTCTGAACGCCGACGATGCGTTCAGCGAACAGATCGCCCAGCGGACTCGAGCTCGGACTGTTCTGGCCGGCATTGAGAAGGGGTCCGTTCGAGCGACTGACATCAGCCAAAGCCCGACCGGAAGCGAATTCACGATTCTGGAAGAAGCGCACCGCTGCCGCGCTCAATTGCCGGTGCCCGGCATGCACATGGTGCAAAATGCCATGCTCGCCATCGCTGCCGGGCGCGCCTTTGGACTCTCGCTCGAAGAATGCGCGGTTGGCCTCGCGTCGACTCCACTCACCAAAGCGCGGCTCCAGATCAGGGAGATCAGCGGGATCCAATTCATTGACGACAGTTACAACGC
This sequence comes from Chthoniobacterales bacterium, assembly GCA_035274845.1. Lineage (NCBI taxonomy): Bacteria > Pseudomonadati > Verrucomicrobiota > Spartobacteria > Chthoniobacterales > Chthoniobacterales bacterium. The sequence goes on along the minus strand of DATENU010000024.1, from coordinate 310,637 downwards.
CAACCCCGATTCGATGAAAGCGGCCTTGCGGACCCTCATCGAACTCGAGGCGGATGGGCGCCGGATCGCTGTGCTCGGAGAGATGGGCGAGCTGGGCGACGAATCGGAGCGGGGCCATCGCGAAGTCGGCGAAGCCGCGGCCGCGCTCGGCGTCGACAGGTTAATCGCAGTCGGAGCCGCGGGGGCGATCATTGCCCAGGCTGCCCAAAGCGCGGGCCTGGGCGAAAGCAGTGCGGTCGATTCACCGCAGGCTGCGGCCGATCTCCTGGGAGAAAACGCGGCCGCCGGCGATTTGATTCTGGTGAAGGGAAGTCGTTCGGCCCGGATGGAGCGAGTGCTGGAAGCGTTCGGAAAACGCAGGTCAACGGCGGGAGTCACGCCATGATGTATTACCTCCATCTCCTGAGCGAGCAGGTCAAAGGCTTCAACGTCTTTAGCTACGTGACCTTTCGCGCCGTCGCGGCGGCGGTCACCGCCTTTGTGCTTTCGCTGGCGTTTGGCAATTTCGTCATTCGAAAACTGATTGCGCTCAAGGTCGGCCAGCCAATTCGGACCGCGGATGAAGTGCATCGCCTGGCGGAATTGCACAGCGCCAAACAGGGGGTGCCCACGATGGGCGGCGTTCTCGTTATCGGTGCGGTTCTTCTCTCGAGTGTGATGTGGGCGCGGCCGGACAACCCGTTTGTCTGGCTCGCCCTCTTCAGCATGGTCTATCTCGGCGCGCTTGGTTTCGTGGATGATTATTTGAAGGTCACCAAGAAGAAATCGGACGGAATCAGCGGCCGCCTGAAATTGGTTTTCCAGCTTGGCCTGGCCGGAATTGTCACGGCTGTTTTCCTGACCAATCCGCTGATCGAAGTGCAGGCGCGGTCGCTTTATCTCCCGTTCTTCAAGATCCCGGTCGTGCCGGACATGGGCTGGTTGACGCTGCTCTTCTTCGCGTTTGTCATCACGGGTTCGTCCAATGCCGTCAACCTGACCGATGGCTTGGACGGTCTTGCCATCGGCTGCACGATCACGGTCGCTTTTGCCTACGCCCTGCTTTCCTATGCCGCGGGAAATTTTCGCATCGCGGAATATCTCCAGGTCCCATTCTATCCCTACACCGGCGAACTCGCGGTGGTCTGCTCGGCGCTGGTCGGAGCGGGTCTCGGTTTCCTCTGGTTTAATTGCCATCCCGCGAAAATGTTTATGGGCGACACCGGCGCGCTCGCGATTGGCGGAGTGATCGGGGTCATCGCCATTTGCTGTAAGCAGGAGCTGCTTCTCGCCGTCGTGGGCGGAGTCTTTGTTCTCGAAGCGGCCTCGGTGATTTTGCAGGTGCTCAGCTTCCGGCTGACCGGCAAACGCCTCTTCGCGATGTCGCCGATTCATCATCATTTCGAATTGCGAGGCTGGAAAGAGAACACCGTCATCGTCCGTTTCTGGATCTTGTCGGCCATTTTCGCGCTCCTTGGTTTAGCCACGTTGAAGCTGAGATAAATTGTGAAGTACCAGGGCAAAAAGGCGGTGGTTTTGGGAGCGGGCCTGAGCGGCACGGCGGCCGCGCTGCTTCTGCGAAGTGAAGGCGCGTCCGTTACTGTCCTGGACAGCGCCGCCGAAGAAACCCTGCTGAAATCGACGATCGAAAACCTGCGCGCCAAAGGAGTGACGGTGCAGTGCGGCCCGCCCGCCGAAACAAACTCGTCACCCTGCGATCTTGTCGTCCTGAGTCCCGGGATCGATCCGGATTCGCCGCTCGCGAAAAATTTTTCGTCCCGGCAAATCGAAATGATCGGCGAGCTCGAATTGGGCTGGCGCTCAGTCGATCTCCCGGTGATCGCCATCACGGGGACGAACGGGAAGACCACCACTACGGAATTACTCGCCCAGATGTTGAACGCGTGCGGCCAGCGCACGATCGCCTGTGGCAACATCGGCAAACCGCTTTGTGAAGTGGCGCTCGAAGATCGCGACCTGGATGTGCTCACCGTCGAGGTAAGCTCCTTTCAGCTCGAAACCATCAGCACGTTTCGGCCTTCCATCAGCATCTGGCTGAATTTCGCGCCCGATCATCTCGACCGTTACAAATCGGTCGCGGAATATCGAGCCGCCAAGCTGCGAATTTTCGACAACCAAACCGCGGATGACGTCGCGGTGATCAATGGGGCCGAGACGTTGCCAAAGATCGCGGCCCGCACGGTGACGTTTAGTGCCTATGCAGATGGCGCAGATTTCCGGCTCGAAGGCGGTTCAATCCTTTACCGAAACGCTCCGGTCCTGCGCATGGTCGACACAAAACTGCGTGGCTCGCACAACATCGAGAATCTGATGGCGACCCTGGCCGCGGGTTTAGCCCGTGGTTTGTCGTTCGAGCAAATGCTGCCGCCCCTCTGGGCCTACGAGCCGCGCCCGCACCGATGCGAGTTCGTCCGTGAAATCAGCGGCGTCGCCTACATAAACGATTCCAAGGCGACGAACCTGGCCGCGGTGGAAAAGGCGCTACTCGCGCAAAGCCGCAAAGTCATCATGATCGCGGGTGGAAAAGACAAGGGATTCACCTTCGAAACCCTCCGGCCGCTGGTCTCGGAAAAAGCGCGCGCCGTTATTCTGATCGGCGAGATGGCGACGCGAATCTGCCAGGACTGGAAGGACACGGTGCCCTGCGAGATCGCGAATTCGCTCGCGGACGCGGTCGAGCGCGCTCACGCCCTGGCCAAACCTGGCGAGGTCGTTCTCTTTTCTCCCGGCACCTCCTCGTTCGACATGTTCAAGAGTTACGCCGATCGCGGCGATCAATTTCGTGCCCTCGTGCACGCGTTGCCCAAGTAAAACCATGAAACTACCCAGTCTTCTTACTCGTAAAACCTTGCGTGCCACGGCCGCGCGCCGATCGCTCGGCGGCCCGGACGAAATGGACTACGAAGAGATGTCCGAGCCGAACATGAAGCTGTCGCGCGCGTTGCTGATCGTGCTCGTTCTTCATGTGGTGGCCGTGGCCGGCATCATTGCTTTCAACACCATCAAAAGCCGGCAAAGCGACGTGCCTCCGGTGGCGACGGCAAAGGTGGTCGCACAGAAACCAGCCGTGCCGGCGGTTTCAGCTCCGGAGACTACTACGAAGACGAAAGACGAATCGCCGAAGGCCGTGGTGAAGGAAGAGCGGAAAGCGATCCCGTTAAAACCAGTCGCCGAAAACACGCCGAAGGCCGAGAGCGCGAAGAAGACTTATGTCGTGGCGAAAGGAGACACGCCGGTCTCCATCGCGAAGAAATTTAAGATCACCTCCAACCAATTGCTCGTGGCGAACAAGATCGAGGACGCCCACAAATTGAAGATTGGCCAGAAACTCGTGATCCCAGAGAAGCCGAAGAAATCAAAGAAAGCCGAATAATGAAACTCCGAGCGAAAATGAAGGCGCTCGTTGCGTCGAAGGATTCTGGCAGGGAAAGGGAGGACTTTTGTCCACGGGTGCCGCCGCCGCCGCGCAACTAGATGCATCGCAAAAGCGCTTATTTTTTATTCCTGGCCGTGCTGGGAATGCTGGTCATCGGCATCGTCATGCTTTTCAGCACGAGCGCTTTTGCCCGGGATAGCCACGGCGACATGTATTTTTTTGTAAAACGCCAGGCGGTCTGGCTGGGCGTGGGATTTGTGGTCTGCGCTGCCGCCGCCCTGGTCGATTATCATTTCTGGCTCCGGACCTGGTGGATTTGGTTCGGGCTCGCGCTGGTTACGCTGGCGTTCTGTTTCGTCCCGCATTTCGGCATGCGAATCAACGGCTCGCGCCGCTGGGTCGCGCTTGGGCCGGCCACCTTTCAGCCTTCCGAGATTGCCAAGATCGCCGTGGTCTTTTTTCTCGCGGCCTGGTTCGCGAACCGGGAAAAAGAGAGTGGACGGGTCGTCCAGGGTTTTCTGGTCCCTTTCGCCATTGTTTCGAGCGCGCTGCTTCTCATCGTGATGGAAGTTGACCTCGGCACGACGGCGCTGATCGGGGCCACGATGTTTGTCATCATGTTTGTCGCGGGCACCCATCCGGCGTTGCTCGGTTTGCTCTCATTGTGTGGCCTTGGGGGAATTCTTTTTGTCGCCACCCACATGTCCGAACGGATGGGCCGGCTGGCTGCCTTCATGGATCCCGAGCGCTTCAAGGATGACGCGGGGTTGCAGCAAATGCAGGCGCTCATTGCCTGGGGGAGCGGCGGAATGGAGGGGCTCGGCCTCGGGAACGGCCGGCAAAAAATGCTCTACCTGCCTTACGCGCACACGGATTTTATCTTTCCGATGATTGGCGAAGAGCTGGGCCTGCGCATGAGCCTGCTCGTCGTCTTCCTGTTCGTCGTGATCATCGTCTGTGGAATGATGATCGCGCTCCACGCCAAGGACCGGTTTGGCTTGCTCCTGGGCTGCGGCGTCGTCTCGCTTCTCGGACTGCAAGCCGCGGTTAATATCGGGGTGACGACGTCGCTTCTGCCCAACAAAGGCTTGCCGCTGCCATTTGTGAGCTATGGCGGGTCGAACCTGGCGGCATGTCTGTTTGGCGTGGGCCTGTTGTTAAACATTTATCGGCAAGGCGTGCTGGAGCCGGCGAAGAAAAAAAGCGCGGTCATCCGCGCGCGAACGACGCCGCGGATATGACAGATTTCAGATTGCAGATTGCAGATTGCAGATTGGTTGCGACCGGCTGCCGTTTTCAATCTGCGATCTACAATCTGCAATCTGCAATCACGCCATGAACACGGTCATCGCATGTGGCGGCACCGGCGGCCATTTGTTCCCGGGCCTGGCTGTCGCGGAAGTGCTGCGCGCGCGCGGGCACGAAGTCATGCTTTTCGTTTCGGAAAAAGAGATCGATTCCCTGGCGCTCTCCGGCCGGCCCGAGTTCCGCGTTCACAAGCTGCCCACAGTAGGTCTGCCGTCGCCCTTTTCTCCCGCGATTCTGGGGTTCGCCCGGCGTTTTGCCGAAAGCCTTAGACTCTGCCGCGGCATTTATCGGAAGTTCAAACCGCACGCCATCCTCGGCATGGGTGGATTTACTTCCACCGCGCCCGTGCTCGCGGGAAAAATGCGCGGCATTCCGACGTTCATTCACGAATCGAACGCGATCCCGGGGAAAGCCAACCGTCTTACGGCCCGAATGGTGCGTGCCGTTCTCCTTGGGTTCAAGGAATGCGCGCCATTCTTCCCCAGCGCCCGCACCGAAGTAACCGGCACTCCGATTCGCAAGGAACTTCAGCCCATGGATCGAAAGCTTGCGCGGGAGCGCCTCGGGTTGCGCGAGGACCTGATCACTCTCCTGGTTATGGGAGGAAGCCAGGGCGCCAGCGGAATCAACCAGGCTGTCATCAAAACGCTCCCTTCCCTCCACGATGTGCCGATCCAGATGATCCATCTTTCCGGCCTGCGCGAAGAGCGCCTCGTGGCCGACAATTATTTGCGGGAAAAGATCCCGGCGCATGTGGCGCCGTTCCATCATTCCATGGAGGAAGTTTACAGTGCCGCGGATTTCGCCCTCGGCCGATCGGGCGCGGCCAGTCTGTCTGAGCTCGCCGCGTTCTCGCTCCCATCGATCCTGATTCCATTTCCCTACGCGGCCGAGGATCACCAGACAAAGAACGCGGAAATTTTCACGCACGCCGGAGCGGCGATCCTCCTTAAGGAGTCCGAACTGACCGCCGAAGCTCTGGCGCATAAGATCCGGGAATTCATCGAGCATCCAAACCTGCTGCGGCGCATGGCGGAGAATTCCGCGCGTCTCGCGCCGAAAAACGCAGCCGCGCTCGTGGTCGAAACGATGGAAAGGTATACGCAACCGAACCATGATGCTCGCCTCTGACATCGATCTTCCGCAAGTGCTGACGCGTGAGCGCCACCGCATCCACCTGATTGGTGTCGCGGGGAGCGGCATGAGCGGGATTGCGGCGCTGTTGCTCGAGCTGGGTCACGAGGTGAGCGGCTCGGATAAGGTGAAGTCGTGGGAAGTTGATCGCTTGCAGCGGCTGGGTCTGCATTTCCGGGCGGAACACCGGGCGGAAGACGCGAAGGAAGCCGATCTGGTGATTTATTCGTCCGCCATCCGGGAATCGAACCCGATCCGCGCGGCGGCTGCGGCCGTGGGACAGCCGCTCGTGCGCCGGGCCGAGGCGCTGGCTGCGATCATGGCCGGAAAGCGCGGCATCGTCGTCGTTGGCATGCACGGCAAGACGACGACTTCTGCGATGGCGGCGCACGTTCTGCGGGAAGGCGGCCTGCATCCGTCGCATTATGTGGGCGCGGAGATTCCGCTTCTCGGTTCGAACGCGCACTGGGATTCGCGCGGCGAATACTTCGTCGCGGAAGGGGACGAGAGCGACGGCACCATTCGTTACTTCAAACCGGAGCACACCCTCGTCCTGAACATCGAAGAAGAGCATCTCGATTTCTATCAAGACCTCGCGGCGATCGAAGCCGTCTTCGGGCAATTGCTCGATCAAACCAGCGGCTCGGTCTTTTATTGTGCGGACGATCCCCACGCGGCCCGAATTTGTGGCGCGCGGCCGCGATCCATCTCCTTCGGATTTTCCGCGCAGGCGGATTACCGGGCGACGGACGTCGACCTGAAGAATTTCGCGTCGGTATTTTCTGTCGTGCGTCGCGGCGAAAAACTGGGCGAAGCGGTCCTGAACGTTCCGGGGCGTCACAATGTGAGCAATGCGCTCGGCGTCATCGCCCTGGCGACCGAGGTTGGAATTCCGTTCCCGAAAGTGGCCACGTCGCTGGGCCATTTTCAGCACGCTCGCCGGCGCTTCGAGATCAAATACCAGAGCGATCGCTTTTTGCTCGTGGACGATTACGCGCATCATCCCACGGAAATTTCCGCGACCCTGGCCACGGCGAAATCGGCCGGTCGCAATCGCGTCCTGACCATGTTTCAACCCCACCGTTTCTCCCGGACCAAGGCCTTGCGCCGGGAATTTGGCGGGGCTTTCGATCAGGCGGACCAGGTGGTCGTGGCCGACGTCTACGCGGCGAGCGAAACCCCGCTCCCGGGAATCAGCGGCCAAACCATCGCGGACGAAATCAGCGCCCACGGACATCGCGGCGTAATTTATCAGCCTCGGCTGGACCGGCTCCATTGGGTCGTCGGAAACATGATCGCGGCGGGCGACCTGGTCCTGAGCATGGGCGCGGGGAATATTCACGAGCAGCTTTCCCTTCTCGCGGCGGACCTTGTGATCGCGGAACGGCTCAAGGCAATTGTCGGGGAGGAAGGCGACGTCCGTCTTTACGAGCCGCTCGCGAAACACACCACGCTGCGGGTCGGCGGTCCCGCGCAATTTTGGGTCGAGCCGCGAACGGAAGCGGCGTTGGCCGATCTGATTCGCCATTGCCGCCGGGAAAATCTGCCGCTGTTTGTCATTGGTCGCGGATCAAACCTGTTGGTGCGCGACGGAGGGATCCGCGGCGTGGTCGTTCACCCGTGCGGCGGCGAATTCGACAGGATCGAAGTGGCCGGCAACGAAATCAGCGCGGGAGTCGGAGCGAAGCTGAAACAAATCGCTTATGCCGGGAAAGCGGCCGGACTCGGCGGCCTGGAATGGATGGAAGGAATTCCGGGAGCGATCGGCGGCGCGCTGCGGATGAACGCCGGCGCAATGGGTTCCCAAACGTTCGAGAGGGTGGTGCGAGTGCGCTATCTCGACGAAGAAGGCAATGCCCATGAGAAAACGCCGGCGGAAATGGATGTGCATTATCGGCATGTTCGATCGCTGGAAAGGAATTACGCGGTCGCGGCCGTCTTCAAAGGGACGCCGGCCCCAGCAGAAGAAATCGAGCGCAAACTGGACGAATCGCAGGAGAAACGCCGGACATCACAGCCGGCCGCGAAAAGCGCCGGGTGCATTTTCAAAAATCCGGCCACGATCCCGGCCGGCAAACTGGTCGACGAGCTTGGCTTGAAGAACACAAGCGTAGGGAAGGCTCGCGTTTCTGAAGTTCACGGCAACTTCATCGTCAACGATGGCGGTGCGACGGCGGACGAGGTTCTCGAGTTAATTTCGAAAATCCAGGCAGTGGCTCGGCAGAAGCGGGGCGTCGAGCTGGAGACCGAAGTGCAAATCGTGGGGGAAGACGCGTGAATCCATGAGCACGCTTCCCAAAAAAATCGCGGTCCTGATGGGTGGCCCGGGCTCGGAGCGCGCCGTTTCCATGGCTACGGGAAAAGGAGTCGCGAAAGCGTTGCGCTCGTTAGGCGCGGAGGTCAGCGAGATCGATGTAAAAGGCGCCGATTTCGAATTGCCCGCGGGAACCGAGCTGGCTTTCATCGCCCTGCACGGAACATTTGGCGAAGACGGTCAGGTCCAGCGAATCCTGGAAGGCCGAAAGATTCCTTACACCGGGGAGGGGGCTTCCGAGAGCGAGATCGCCTTTAACAAGATCCGCTCCAAGGAAGCGTTTCAGCGCGCGGGGGTGGCGACGCCCTACTGGCAGATCATCACCGCGGGACAGCGGCCGACGATTCCCATTCCTTTCGTCATCAAAGCGCCGCGGCAGGGCTCTACCGTGGGAGTGCATATCATTAGAAACGACCGGGATGTCGAGTCGGCGATTGTTGATGCTTCGAAATACGATGACGAACTTCTCGTGGAGAAATTTGTTCCCGGGCGCGAGCTGACGATCGGCATTCTCGGCGACCGGGCGCTGCCGATTCTCGAAATTATTCCCAAAGGCGGCTTTTACGATTTCACGAACAAATATCCCTTTCTCAATCCGAGCGCGGGGGGCGGCGCCGAGCATGTTTGCCCGGCCCAAATCCCGGAGGAGCAAACCCGCACGGTCCAGGACCTCGCTCTGCGGGCCCATCGCGCCCTGGGCCTGGAGGTTTATTCCCGGGTGGACATCATGCTGCCCGACGAGGGCGAGCCGAGCGTCCTCGAGGTGAACACCATTCCCGGAATGACCGAAGCGAGTTTGCTGCCGGAAGCGGCGGCGGCCACTGGAATCAGCTACGTGGAATTGTGCCGGCGGATTATCGAACTTTCTGCCAAACGCGGGACCCGGCGATGAAAGCAAAGAACCAACGTCTTCGCCCGCGAAATCAGCGCGTCTCGAACATGCGCCAGAGGCGGCAACAGCATCTTCTCGACGTCCGGGTTCGTTCGCACAAGGCCACCCAGCATCGCAATCGGCGGGTCCTGGTGGTCGTGTCGAAGGTTCTGCTCGGACTCGCGCTTTGTATCGGAGCGGTCTTCGGAGTCCGGTTTGGAGCGAAGCGGCTCTTTTTCGAGAATCCGGACTACCGGCTCAGCCAGATCGAAGTGCAAACGGACGGGACTTTGCAACGCGATCAAATTCTGAAAGCAGCCGGCTTGCAGGAGGGCGAAAATATTTTCGGGATCGATCTCAGTCAGGTCCACGACCGGCTTCAATTGCTGGCGCAGGTGGATGAAGTGGAGGTCGTCCGGAAGTTGCCCGGCGAAATCGATCTCCGAATCGTCGAGCGCAAACCGATTGCCTGGATTACGTCGGAGAAACAAATTTCCGATCCATTTGCTTCCGAGGTCGCTTTTCTGGTGGACGCGCGCGGAGTTCTGATGAAAGAAAAGAAGTTGTTGCCTGAATATCTCGGCCTGCCGCTGATCACGGGATGCACGAGCGAATCGCTCGAGCCGGGAAAAACCGTCGACTCTTTCGAAGCGAAGGCCGCGCTCGAGCTTTTGCGGCTGAGCATGGGCAGCTTCATGCAGACCCGTTTCCAGATTCGCGAGATCGATATCTCGAAAGGTTATTGCCTTCTCGTTTCGGACAAGAACCACACCCGGGTCACGTTTGGCTTCGATAATCTCGACACGCAGTTGCAGCGCCTGGAACAGTTTCTCGTTTACGCGGACGATTCGAAGCGCGAGCTCGCCACCGTGAATCTTCTCGTGCAGCGAAATATTCCGGTGACTTTTGGCAGGAATTCGATCGAGGTAATCAATGATACGATCGATCCGGAAGGCGCGGAGCCCCGAATTTTGAAGGCGATTCCGGTCCACCCTCTGGCAAAAACGGAGCCGGCGCCGGCTTCTTCCAAGGCAGAAACAAAGAAATCTCCACCAACGGTACGGAAAGCAATTCCTCTTCGAAAGAGCAGAAAGGATTAGACGAAATGGCAAGCAGCGACTTGATGGTTGGTCTCGAAATTGGCACTTCCAAGATTTGCGTCGTCGTGGGCGAAGGCCGCCCGGACGGGACAATCAAGATCCTTGGGGTTGGCCAGGCGCCTTCGCGTGGGGTGCGCAAGGGCGAGATCGTCGATTTCGAGACCGCAATGAAGTGCGTGCATGAGGCGGTCGTCGATGCGGAGACCAAGAGCGACGTGATGATCCGGAGTGTTTACGTCGGCATCGCCGGTTCACATATCCAGAGCTTCAATAATCGCGGCTCCGTTTCGCTTCCGGAGGAACGGGACGAAATCGACGAGCAGGACATCGAGGACGTAAAGATCAACGCCCGGGAGGTAAGCATCCCCGCGCAGAATGCATTTCTTCATTCCATCATCCAGCACTACCACGTCGACGGGCAGGATGGCGTCCTCAATCCGGTCGGCATGCTCGGGCAAAAACTGGAAGCCGATTTCCATATCATCCACGGAGTGCGGACCCGGATTCAGAACACGATCCGGTGCGTCAAAGAGC
>DATENU010000023.1 GCA_035274845.1 Chthoniobacterales bacterium | reverse complement strand
GGCGAAAAAGCGAGCGGTCGTGGCGGTGGCGCGCAAATTATCAGTTCTGCTTCTGAGCCTCTGGAAACATAACGCGCGCTACCAGCCATTTCCTGGAGCGGGCGCCCGAGGCGAGGACCTTCGATCCGGAACGATTGCGATCCATCGCGTGAAGAGGTAAAAAACTTCGATAACCAGATGGCAACGTTCCACCCTTTCGCGGTAAATTGGATCTAAACATGGACCGCCACCCGCTGAGTCCGAATGGAAGCCCGATCCCTCACCGCACCCAAGCCTTGACCGCCTTCTCATGGAAGACGATCCAGCGAAGGCCTACCCGGCGTTCGCCCCAGATTTCAGATGACTAAACCATGCCACCCCCGGGGAACGGCCCGCTCCCGGTAGGCGTCGCTGACCTTTTTCTCTTTAGATCGTGAAGCCCGTCCCTCCCATTTCGGTTTACTGACTTGTGCGCTGCTCGCATTAGCCGGGCCAAGCTGCGCTTCGCAAGGTCCTGGCTCGTGTTTCACGCGATGCGAAAGCGCGCGCCTCATATCACCTAGCTAAACGAAGCTTTCGGAGTTCGTGAGGTCCTGACATCATAAGTTTTATGGGCGACGATTGGTTTCTTCCAGGAATGATGGTGTTCGCCCTTTTCCTCGACCTGATTGCGTGGCCGTACCTGGCCATCTTTATTCACGAGTTCGGTCACGCCGCGGCGGCCAAGCTGGTTGGCCTCTCGCCGACTCATTTCATTGTTGGGTATCCTGATGAGGATCTCGACGGCCCGCTTTTCTCTTTTCAAGCGTTTGGCTGCGCGGTCGAGTGTTGGCCACTGCCGTGGGGCGGAGCGACCCTTTTTAGCAAGATGCCGACAGACCGTCTCAAGTTATTCTTTATCGCTATTGCCGGCCCACTGATGGACGTATTGGTCATCGTCGCTTGTGGATTGCTGTGGCGTTATACTTTTATCCGCCTGGGATTGTTCTTCGTCATCGTGTCGCAGTCCTTAAACGTATTGTGCAACCTGATTCCGCGCTCGATCCGCCATGATGGCGTCTGCTATCCCAATGACAGCAAAATTGTTCTCCAGCTCTTAGTGGGAAAGCAACCAGCGATAAGCGGACCCCCTGAATCATAGCTCCCAAACACCTTTATGAATGATCGGCCTAATCTTCCAAATACGCTGAAGCACCCAAGCGCATTCCTTCCCATCGCGATGTCGCTCCTCGCGGTGGCAGTCATTATGATTCATCTCGCGCGGTTTGGGCCTGCGCCGCAGACGGATGAGGGGACATCGGCGCACCTCTGGCAGCTGCTGATGGGATTGCAGGTTCCCATTATTGGGTTCTTCGCGCTCCGGTGGCTGCCACAGTCGCCCCGGTCGTCCTTGATTGTCCTGGCGCTGCAGGCTGCCGCTGGAATTGCAGCGCTGGCGCCGGTTTATTTTCTGCGGTGGTGAGGTTTCGCGGGGTTGGCGGGGTGCAGAGCACGGACGCCGCAGCGCGGCGTCCCTACCGTTGGAGCCGGCACGCCACCGTGCCGGGGGGTTGCGACGCGGCGGCAGCGCGGTTTCTCCGCGGCACGTGGGCGTGCCGCCTCCAATCAGCGTAAGAGAAACGCGGGGATCTTCGTGGGTGAGGAGGTAAAGTCCTCACTGACGGCCACCTTGGCCGGCGGCGGTGGGATGGGCTCCTTGCCTTTGGCTTTCAGCGTGTCGTTCAAGGCCGGCAAATCTTTCGTGATGACCTGCTCGAATTCTTTCACGGCATCGGCGAGCTCCTTTTTCAGCGCCTCAATGTAGGCGAGGTGATAATCGCCCGGCTTTCCTTCGTATCTGAGGATCGCTCCATACAGCTGGTCGGTGTGCTCCCGCAGACGTTCTTCGCCGGTGATCGCGCCGCCTTCGGTCGTAGCCACGATCTGCTTGCGAACGGCATCTACTTTCTTATCGAAATCGGAGATCGCTTTCCCGAGCTCGTCGTCCGCCGCCAGCGCTCCCTTGCTCTTCTTTAGAGCGCCCCGCACCAGGAGGATCCGATCCATGAGCGCGCTTTCGTCCCCGAAAAGCGCATGGACTTTCATCGCCGCCTCGTACTGCGCCTTGCGATCCGCTTCATTGAATTTGACCCGGCGATCGAGCCCGACCGTCAGCTTCGTCTCGGAAACCTTGTCGGCTTTCGTCATCCGCACAGTGTAAATCCCGGGCAATAGCCGCGGTCCGAGAAGCCCCGCACCGGCCAATTGCACCGCGGGCGGAACCCGGGGCGGCTTTTCGCGCATGCTCCAGATGACGCGGTTTAATCCCGGCCGCTTGCTCGCCGGCAGCGTGTCCACCACCCGGCCCGTGCTATCGAGCACCTCGATCTTGAGCTTGCCGAAAAGATGACGCGAACGCTGGTAATAAGTAATGACCGCGGCGTCTGGCGGATTGTCGCCGACGAAAGTAGCCGCGCCATTGGCCCAGCCGCCGTTCGCATTGATCCGCTGTTGCACCGGGCGCGCCGAAACGAAGGCCGCCTCCTGCGAAAGCAGATCGGCCGAGAGCGCGCGCCAGGGCGAGATGTCGTCGACGATCCAGATGCCGCGTCCGTGAGTGCCGAGCACCAGGTCATGCTCGCGCGGGTGCACCGCCAGGTCGCGCACCGCTACCGCCGGGAAACGGCTGCCCTTGAATTGCGCCCAGGCTTTCCCGCCATCGATCGAAACAAAGAGGCCGAATTCGGTCCCGACAAACAGCAGATTGCGCTGCACCAGGTCATCCTTCACCACGTGCGCATATCCGCGGACGCCCTTGGGGTCCTGCCCGGTGATGAGCGGCGTCCACGTTTTGCCGAAATCGCTGGTGCGATAAACGTAAGGAGCAAAATCGCCAAAGGTATGGCGATCGAACGCCGCGAAAGCCGTGCCCGCGTCGAAGTTGCTCGCCTGCACCCAGCTCACCCAGGAATTCTTCGGCAGGTCCGGCACATTGCCGACCACGTTGCTCCAGGTCTTGGCGCCGTCCCGCGTGACCTGGACGTTGCCGTCGTCCGTGCCGACCCAGATAACGTTCTTGTCCTTCGGCGACTCGCTGATGGAATAAATCGTGGTGTGCATTTCCGCCGCGGAATTGTCGACGGTGACGCCGCCCGATTGTTCCTGTTTTTGCTTCTCCGGATCGTTCGTGCTCAGGTCCGGCGAGATGCGGTCCCAGGTCTGGCCGTGGTTGCGGGAGCGAAAGAGAAACTGCGAGCCGATGTAAACGGTCCCCTTCTCGGTGGGCGAAAGCGCGATCGGCGTGTTCCAATTCCAGCGGAGCTTTTCCTTGTAGTTCGCCTTGGGCTGGATGTCCCGCGATTCATGGGTGATGCGGTTCACGCGCCCGATGAAGCCACCCTGCGCTTCCGCGTAGAGATAATCGGGATCGGACGGATCGTTGAACATCCAGAAGCCGTCGCCGCCGTACATGTTTTCCCACTGGTGGTTGGTGATGCCGCCGGGGTACTGCGATTGGCCCACCCAGGAGCTGTTGTCCTGGAGGCCACCGTAAACCTGGAACGGATCTCGATCGTCCACACTCACGTGGTAGAACTGCGAGATCGGCAGGTTTTCGCCTTTCCACCATTTGCCGCCGCTGTTGTGGGAATACCAAATCCCGCCATCATCCCCGGCCACGACGGTCTGCGTATTGGTCGGATCAATCCAGACATCATGCAGATCGCCGTGCGCGCCCTGGAACCCGCCCACCACCGCGAAACTCTTTCCCGCGTCCTCGCTCATGATCAGCGGGCCGTCCGTCTTGAAAAGACGATCCGGGTTCTTGGGATCGACGATCAGGTTCGCGAAATAAAACGGACGCCAGACCATCCAGTTGCTCTTGTCGCGCTTCTCCCAGGTGGCGCCGGCATCGTCCGAAACGTAGAGGGCGCTGTCGGTGGACTCGACGAAGGCGTAAATGCGCTTTGCATTCGACGGCGCGATCGTTACCGCGATGCGGCCATAGGGTTTGTTCGGAAATCCGCGGTGAGATTCCGGAGTAATTTCCACCCAGGTCTGGCCGCCATCTCCCGAACGGAAGAGGCCGCTGCCCGAAGCCTTGTCCGGGCCCTCACCCCCGGAGCGGAACGTCCATCCTTTGCGCCGGAAATCCCACATGGCGACGTAAAGAATGCTCGGATTGGTCGGATCCATCGCGATGGAGGAAGCGCCGGTCGAAGCGTTGGTTCCTTTCAGGATTAGCTCCCAATTCTTGCCGCCGTCCGTCGTTTTGTAGAGGCCGCGATCCGTCGAATCGCTCCAAAGCGCTCCCGGCACCGCCGCGTAAACCGTGTCGCTGTTCTCGGGACTGACGACTATTTTCGCGACCCGTTCCGAGTTCGGAAGACCGGTGTAGAGCCAGGTCTCGCCGCCATCGGTCGATTTGTAAATGCCGTTGCCGACTGAGACGCTGTTCCGGGTCCAGCTTTCGCCGGTGCCGACCCAGACGTTCTTCGAGTTTTTTGGATCGAGCGCGACGGCGCCGATCGATTGCACCGGCTGCTCATCAAAAACCGGTTTGTAACGCGTGCCGCCATCTTCTGATTTCCAGACGCCGCCGCTGGCCGCGCCGACAAAGATGGTGAGCTTGCCGGACGGTTCGCGGGTGGCGGCGATGGCGGAGACGCGGCCGCTCATCGCGGCCGAACCAATATTGCGCGCTCCGAGACCGGAGATGGTGGAGGAATTAAACGGCGCCTGCTCGGCGGCCAGGGCTGCGCCGACGACAGAGAAAAGAGCAAAATATTTTAGGAAGCGCATGGTGATTATTTGGAAGTGGCGGGAAATTTGAAGATGGAGTCGTCGACCGGGACATTGGCCTCGGCCTTTTCGAAAATGACCTTTTGCTTGTCGGTCGAACCCTTGGGACCGCCTTCGATCGAGAACGGGAAAAAGACGCCGTTGATTTTTTCGTAATCACCGAGGTCGGTCTCGTTTTCGACCTGGGC
Source organism: Chthoniobacterales bacterium (assembly GCA_035274845.1). Taxonomy (NCBI): domain Bacteria; kingdom Pseudomonadati; phylum Verrucomicrobiota; class Spartobacteria; order Chthoniobacterales; species Chthoniobacterales bacterium. The sequence goes on along the minus strand of DATENU010000023.1, from coordinate 32,101 downwards.
GCCATTCTCGATTCGCTGGGTGATGATCCGAATCTCCAGGAAATGATCCGGATCGAGATACACATAATTCACGTCACCATTTTTGCGGACAACCTTGAGCTTGTGCGCCAGCGTCCCGTCAACGTCTTCCTGGCCGAGATACTCGACGGTGCTCCCCTTTGCCTTCCAATCCACGAGCGGCCCATCGACCTCCGCGTCTTCCACGAGCGCCTTCGCCTCGTCCACGGAGATTTTTTCCGGGTCCTTGCGCCCGCCGAACGGGGTGATCTTCCAGCCTTCCGTGCCGTCGTAGGCGTCGATCCGCGTCATCCCTTGCAGGGTCGTCTCTTCCCGGATCGCCCCCGGGCGTTTCTTGGTCTGGACGTAGGTCAACTCAAGCTGACCCTGGTTCGCAATCATTTTTCCCTGGAGCCGGAGCGTTTTCACGTCTGCCAGGGCCTGCGCCCCGCCTTTGGCCTCGATATTCTTCGCGGTCAAACTATCGACGGTCTCCCTGACGTTGAGCGGTTTCGGGTCCTGAGCGTTGAGTGCGGCCCCCAGAAACGAGCCGGCGACGAGAACGAGAATTCTTTTCATAGGCATGGAATCAACTCGCGGCAAAACCAAATCGCCGCGGAACGCGACACCAGGGCGGAGCGACCGCGGTGCCTCGTTTCATCTCCTTCTCCTTTAGAAGCTTGAAGGTCGCCGCGCAACTGACTAATTCTGGATTCGCATGAATGGTCAGCCGCCCTCGTCCGTCCCGCCGATTCAGCCGACGCCGCAGTATTATCCGCCCCCGCGCCAGGGCATGGGCTGTTTTGCCAAAGGATGCCTCACCGTTCTTGTCCTCGGCTTTCTCGGCCTGGCGATCCTTGGGGTGAGCGGTTGGTTTCTCTACCAGAAGACGGTCAACAATCTGACCTCGACCGAGCCGGCGGATATCCGTGTCGAACCGCCTACCCCGGCCCAAATCAAGACCGCGGAGGAATCGAAGACGCGTCTGGACGAAGCGATCGCGCGCAACAAGGAAACGACGGTGGAATTCACGGGCCCGGAAATGAACCTCCTGCTTCAGCGAAATGGCGATTGGGATTTCCTGCGCGGGCGCACCCGGATCGACATCGCCGATTCTACCATGACCGTCGCGTTAAGCGCCCCGCTCGATGTCCTGCGGTGGCCCGGCCTGAAACGGCGCTATTTCAACGGCACCCTGCGTTTCAGCATGACGTACGCGTCGGACCAATTCGAGCTCGAGATCATTTCCGCCGAAGCGAACGGCAACCAATTTCCAAGCTCGCTCCTTTCCACGTTCAATTCCTCGTTTAACGACAGCATGAACGACGAATTCCGAAAAGAGCTGCGCAAGAACAACGGCGAAAGCGAATTCTGGACCCACGTCAAAAGCATCGTCCTAAAAGACGATAAGCTCGTCATCACGACCAAGGCAGATTAGCGGCCAGGGAATCTTCCAAGTAACCCCCCTGAAAAATCGGAAAGCAAAACAAACCCAAATGAAAACAAAACAATGGTTCGGTTCGGTAATCGCAATAGCGCTTCTCGGCGCGCTCGTCAGCATCGGGGCTCCTTCGGCTCACGCCCAGAAAACGACGACGACGACAACGACTACGGTAAAAAAGACCAGGATGCCGAAGGTAAACAAAGCGGGCTGGTGGATCCGCATAGACACGGCAAAGACCTCGGCCTCCAGCATCTCGTTCTGGGTTGGCTTAACCAGGGCGGACCGAAAAGCCTGGCGCACCTGGACGGCAGGCGAGCCCGCCGAATTCGATCTGGCGGAAATGCGCGAATGGCCCAAGCTTCACCTCCGCGCGAAAACGGACCCAAAAAGCAAAAAGGCGGTCTTCTGCGTCTTTTTCGGGAACCACGGCGTCGAGCATTTTGAATTCGACGGCGACAAAGACGACAACATGAAGTCGTCGCACACGGACAAGGATTGCGTGCCGTAAAGGCAGCTGACCTCCTGGCATCCGAGCGGAGGGCGCCGGGGCGACTGTGATTTTGCGACGCCCCGGCTTCGCAGAGCTCAGCCCTCCATTATTGAAACGAGATCAGATGCCGCGGAAAACTTCCGCGGCGATCTCGAAGGAGCGCAACCGCGCGGCGTGATCGTAAATCTGGCCGGTGACGATGAGTTCGTCGGCCTCGGTCTGGGCAAGGAATTCCCGGAAACGCCGGCCGGTTGTTTCGGGTGAACCGACGGCAGCGTACCGGGTGCGCTGATCGATGGCGGCGCGTTCGGCGGGCGTGCAAAGTTCATCGATCGAATCGACGGGCGCTGGAAGTTTGCCGGGGCGGCCGCGGACCAAACTGAGAAATTGCAATTGCGCTGAACTAAAAAGCCGGCGCGCCTCCGCATCCGTCTCCGCGGCGAAAACGCCGGCGCCAACGATGACGTAGGGTTTCTCGAGCTGAGCGGAGGGCTGGAAATCGCGCCGATAAAGGTGGAGCGCCACTTCGAGGTATTCGGGCGCGAAATGCGAGGCGAACGCGAACGGCAGCCCGAGCTCGGCGGCGAGCCGCGCGCTGAAATCGCTCGAACCCAAAAGATAGAGCGGGACGTTGAGTCCGGTGCCCGGGACCGCCTGGATCCCAAGGTTCGCGCCGGCGAAGAACGACTGAAGCTCGAGAACATCCTGCGGGAACGTGTCGCCGTCGCTGCCGAGATTGCGGCGTAACGCGCGCGCGGTCCGTTGGTCGCTCCCCGGCGCGCGACCCAGGCCGAGATCGATGCGGCCAGGGAACAGCGACTCAAGAGTGCCGAACTGCTCGGCGATCACCAGCGGCGCGTGGTTCGGCAACATGATCCCGCCGGCCCCGACCCGGATGTTCTTTGTCTGGCCAGCCACGTGACCGATCACCACCGAAGTCGCTGCGCTGGCGATTCCCGGAAGGTTGTGATGTTCCGCCAGCCAATAGCGATGATAACCCCACGCTTCCGCGTGCTGCGCGAGATCCACCGTGTTGCGGAACGCCTGCGCTGCGTCGCCGCCTTCAATGATCGGTGAAAGATCGAGAATCGAGAGGCGCGGCATGGCAGAAGGTAATCGCGCTCGGGGTCGTTTGCAGCCGTGGCAGGTCGACAAGCTTCAAGGAGCGGCGGTTTGAAACCGCCGTTTCCTTTTAGTCGACGGTTTGTAAACCGCCGCTCCTTGGTGAAAGTGCGATTACTCAATATGTATTCGACCAAAGCCTACGCCGCCCGCTCCAAGACTTCACCGCTCGCTCCCTTCTCCTTCGAGCGGCGCGATCCCGGCACGACCGACGTCCAGATCGACATTCTTTTCTGCGGCGTCTGCCATTCCGATATTCACACCGCGCGCGGCGAATGGGGCGGCACCACTTATCCCTGCGTGCCCGGCCACGAAATCGTCGGCCGCATCGGCAAGGTCGGACGCGAGGTGGAAAAGTTTCGCGAAGGCGACCTCGCCGCGGTCGGTTGCATGGTCGATTCCTGCCGGTCCTGCCAGAATTGCCGCGAGAACCTGGAGCAGTTCTGCGACAACGCGCCGGTCTTTACCTACAACAGCAAAGACCCGCACACCGGCGGCATCACTTACGGCGGCTACTCCAAGAGCATTGTCGTCGACCAGGATTTCGTCCTCCGTCTTTCCGACAAACTCGATCTCGCCGCCAGCGCGCCGCTCCTGTGCGCCGGGATCACGACTTATTCGCCCTTGCGCCATTGGAAGATCAGCGAGGGACACAGGGTTGGCATCGTCGGCCTTGGCGGCCTCGGCCACATGGGAGTGAAATTCGCGCGCGCTTTCGGCGCAGAGGTCGCGCTCTTTACGACCTCACCGGGCAAAACCGCGGACGCGAAAAGACTCGGCGCGCATGAAGTGATCCTGTCGAAAAATGAAGATGAAATGGAGAAGCACGAGAAGAGCTTCGATTTCATTCTCGACACGGTTTCCGCGCCGCACGACCTCGATGCCTATCTCTCGTTGCTCAAGCGAGACGGAACGATGGTGCTCGTCGGCGCGTCGCCCGACCCGCTCGAAGTCGACGCGTTCAGCCTTATCCTGCGCCGCCGCCGCCTCGCCGGCTCGCTTATCGGCGGCATCGCCGAAACCCAGGAGATGCTGGATTATTGCGCCGAGCGCGGAATTGTTTGCGAAATCGAGAAGATCGCGATCGACAAAATCAATGAAGCTTACGAACGCATGTTGAAGAGCGACGTGAAATACCGCTTCGTCATCGACATGGCGTCACTCACCTGATGTTTCTCCTCGAGACCGACACCACGAAGCAGTTGTTCGTCCTCAGCGTCGCGGGAGCGATCACCGTCGAGGAGTCAAAGGAAACGGTCGGTCGCGTGCGAGAGAAATTGACCGAGCTTTCGCCCGGCTTCGTTGGGCTCATCGATTTCCGCTGGATGGAATCGATGCCCGCTGCTTCGGCGCCGTTTATCGCCGAAATCATGGATGCCTTCGCCGCGAAGGGAGTCAGCGCCGTGGTGCGGGTAATGCCCGATCCGCATCGCGACATCGGGCTCAATATTTTGTCGCCCTTCCATTACGGCCCTGACGTCCGGCTGATGACCTTCGAGACGCTGGCGGATGCAATCCAGGCGCTGGCGAGTGACTAATAAATGGAGGGTCGAGCTCTGCGAGACCGGAGCGTCGCGGAGCTCCGCCCTCCATAATCCAGCCAGCGCAAAAGCAGTTGCAACGCGCGCGCCGTGATGCGCTGCTAATCAATGCCGGAAAAGCGCGCTAATCTTGCCGCCGCCGCGGCGTTCGTGGCGCTCTGCCTGATCTGGAGCTCGACCTGGCTCGCGATCAAGCTGGGCCTGCGCGATTTGCCACCGGTCTCCTTCGTCGCGATCCGTTTTGTCATCGCCGTCGCCGTTCTCCTTGCGATTTCAGTCGGCCGCGTCCGCCTGATCCCGCCGGACCGCGGCGATTTCAAATTGCTCGCCTGGACTGGCGTCCTGATGTTCTGCATCAACTACGCGCTGCTCTTCTGGGCGGAGCTTTACGTCTCGTCCGGACTCTCCGCCGTCCTCCAGGCGACGATCCCGATTTTCGGGATGGTGCTCGCGCACTTTATTATCCCGAACGAACCGCTGCGCGGCGCGCGAATCGCAGGCGCACTCGTCGCCCTCGGCGGCGTCGCCGTCATCTGCTCGCGCCTTTTCGATTTCGGCGGGTTGCTCGCCTTCTGGGGAGGCGTTGCGATCGTCTTTGGCGCGGCGAGTGCCGCCTTTTCAAACGTGGTCCTGAAGGCACGTGCGATCCGGCTCGCTCCGGCGATGATCGCAGCCTGGCAAATGATCTTTGGTCTTGTTCCGCTGATCATCGGGGGATTTTTACTCGAGGGAAACCCCCTCCAATTTCATTGGACGCCCCGGGCGGTCTTCTGCCTGTTCTACCTCGCCATTCCCGGCTCGGCCATTGCGTTCCTCCTGCTTTACTGGCTCCTGCCCCGGATGTCGGTCACCAATCTCCAAACCATCTCGTTCATCACTCCGCCGGGCGCGGTCCTCTTCGGCTGGTTGCTCGGCGGCGAAAGCTTCAGCCTCTGGTCGCTCATGGGCGGCGCGCTGGTCCTCATCGGCGTCTGGCTGATTTTCCGAAAAGCAAAACCGGTGGAGATGAAAGAATGCGAAACGGCCCTGCCGCAGGGGTGAAGGCGAGTGACGAGTGACATGTGACGTGTGACATGTTGCTTTCTCTCGTCACACGTCACACATCACATGTCACTTTCTTCTTCCCACGAGATCGAGCGCAAGTTTCTCGTGCGCGAGCTTCCGCGCGACCTGACGAGCCATCGCCATACCGAAATCTCGCAGGGTTATCTGGTGAGCCTGGACGACGGTCTCCAGGTGCGGCTTCGGAAATCCGGTGACCTCTATTCACTCACTTTCAAGCGCGGCACCGGTAATGTGCGTGAAGAACGCGAAGTGGAACTGACGGTGGCGCAATTCGAAGCGCTCTGGCCTGCCACGGAAGGCAAACGCCTCGAGAAAACGCGTTATGAGGTTCCGTTCGGCGATCGCGTGGTTGAGATCGACCTTTACCACGGGCGCCACGAAGGCCTGGTCGTCGCCGAGGTGGAATTTGACGACGAAGATTCCGCCCTCAATTTCTCCAGGCCGGACTGGCTGGGTGACGACGTCACCGGCGATCCGCGTTACAGCAACCAATTGCTCGCGTCGTAGAGTGTTCCCGGTTAATTAAGAATTCAGCGATGCGGCAGTACCACCATCTTCTCCGGCTCGTTTTGGAAAAGGGAGCGCCGCGCATGGATCGAACAGGCACCGGCACGCTTTCGGTTTTCGGCGCGCAAGCCCGCTTTGATTTGCGGGAAGGATTCCCACTCCTCACCACGAAGAAACTCCATCTCAAATCGATCATCTACGAATTGCTCTGGTTTCTGCAGGGCGACACCAACGTGCGTTCCCTGAATGAAAAAGGGGTGACGATTTGGGATGAATGGGCGGACGCCAACGGCGATCTCGGTCCCATTTATGGGGCGCAATGGACGCGTTGGCGCGGCGTTGAGGGCGCGGTCATCAACCAAATCGACGGCGTGATCGGCGAGATCAAAAGAAATCCCCAGAGCCGGCGTCTGATTGTCAGCGCCTGGAATGTAGCGGAGCTCGATCGGATGGCCCTGCCGCCTTGTCACGTGCTCTTTCAATTTTATGTCCGTGACGGCGAGTTGAGCTGCCAGCTTTATCAACGCAGCGCCGATTTGTTCCTCGGGGTCCCGTTCAATATCGCGTCGTACTCGCTGCTCACCATGATGGTGGCGCAGGTCTGCGATCTGCGGCCCGGCGAATTCATTCACACCTTCGGCGATGTCCACCTCTACCAGAACCATCTCGACCAGGCCCGGGAGCAACTCACCCGCGATTTTCGGCCGCTGCCGCGGATGCAATTGAATCCGGCCGTCAAAAACATCTACGATTTCCGCTTTGAGGATTTCACCCTGAGCAATTACGATCCGCATCCAGCGATCAAAGCGCCGATCGCCGTCTGAATTCGATGGACCGCCGACGATTCCTGGAAACTTCGAGCAAGCTTGCGTGCGGGCTGACCGGAGCAACTTCCCTTCTGGTTCTCGACCCCGCCCGAACGAGTGGGGCGCCGAGCGAGCCGGAGCCGGGACCCTTTATCGTCGGTCCGCGGCCGCCATTTTCGTCCCACATCGGGACTCTGATTTCGATGCTTAACGTCATGCGGCGCGCCGTTTTGGCGCCAGTTCAGGGGCTCACCGTCGCGCAGCTCGATTATTTGCACGACGCGAAGGCCAACACGATCGGGGCGCTTCTTCACCATCTGGCCGCGATTGAGCGGCTCTATCAGATCCACACGTTCGAGGGAAAAAAATGGGGCGATTGGGATGACGAAACGAAACGGCAATGGACTACAGCGGCGCTTTTAGGTGAGGCGGCCCGCAAAAAGATCAAGGGAAACAAGCTCGCGTTTTATCTTGAGATGCTGAAGGAGGTGCGGGAACACACCCTCGCCGAGCTCGGGAAGCGCGACGACGCCTGGCTTATGCAAGTCGACGCTGGTTTCGGCGATGAACCAACGAACAATTACTGCAAATGGTTCCATGTGTGCGAACACGAATCGAACCACAACGGCCAGGTCAAATGGCTCAAAGCCCGGCTGCCGGGCTGATTGGCGAATCGGACTTAGCCGGAATTCTTGAATTCTTCCCGGGTGTCGCCGTCCAAGATCTCGCATGGGTTGGAGAACTGGGATTTCTCTTTGCGGGTTTATTCTTGCCGCTGCGCAAACCGTTGTCGCGCAGTCACCGTACTCGGTCGAGATCGATCTGGAGCGGCAGACGGCGTATCTGATTCGTGGCCGGCGCATCGTTCTCGCCAGTGAGATCTCGAGTGGCCGCTCCGGACATCTGACGGAAACCGGTTCATTCAAAATCATCGAGAAGGAGCGTAACCACTTCTCCTCGCTCTATGGCCAGATCATCGATCGCAATGGCCGCACCGTCGTCACGGATGCGGATGCCGACATGGCGGTTCCCCGCGGCGGGAAATTTCTTCCGGCCCCGATGCGTTATTTCATGCGTTTCCACGGAGCCACGGGAATGCATGCCGGATATTTACCTGGCTATCCGGCGTCGCACGGCTGCATCCGAATGCCGGAACAAAACGCGATCTTCTTTTTCAACGCCGTAGAAGTCGGGACTCCAGTAAACGTCTTTGGCCGGACGCCGCAGACTCGCGAATATTTTCGTTACGGTCCGCAACCAGCCCGGCCGTTGTATCAGCGCCCAATGCGGCCGCGATTCTCGGCTCCGCCACCGCCCCGGTCCCCTTGGGACAATTAGTGCGGCGGGGCGTCGGTGATGCCCGCTCGCAGCGGGAGGTAATTGCGAGTCCCGCCTGACTACGGAGCGGTCTTGGTGGTCGTGCTCGCGGTGGTCGGGCCGCGATTCAAGTCGACCAGGTCATTGAGAATATTCAGGGTCTCGTCCCGCTCGGGATCGATCGCGGGATCCTTGCCGTCATCTGTGCCGGCGGAATCTGAATCGGAATCCGTCGCGGCTTCCGGTGCGACCTTGGCTCCGCCCTTCTTGCTAGCGGCCAATTTTCCCGGGAAAAGGATCGGCTGAATATTCGGCTTATCTACGTTGTCGAGGGTGAGTCGAATCATTTGCATGTCTTCGACATGGCGAGCCAGGCGTTCTTTCGACCGCGTTTCCTTGCGAACCTTGTCTTCATTCAACTCAACGCGCCGGACGTCTTCATTCAGCGAAATCCGGTTTTCATCGAGGCGTTTGCGAAGCCGCTCCATGTCTTCCATGACGTAGCGGAATTCGGGATCGGCCTGGACGCGCGCTTCCGAGCGGCGTTTGAGTTCGTCGACGAAGAGGCCGCGCGTGTCCGTCCATTTCGTGAAGCGCGCCTTGGGCACTTCATCATACGGCAGGCAATTCTTGAGCGCGCCCTCACCAAATTCCGGCAGGTCGCTCAGGCTCGGCAGAACAATATCCGAGGTGACTCCGTGAAGCTGCGTCGAACCGCCCGCTACGCGATAAAACTTCTGGATGGTCAGCTTCAAGGCGCCGTCTTCCTGGGACCGGCTGCCGAGCAAGGAGGTGAACCGGCCAATCTCGAGAATGGTTTGCACGGTGCCTTTGCCGAAGGTGTTCTTGTCACCCACGATCAGGGCGCGTCCATAATCCTGGAGAGCGGCGGCAAAAATTTCACTCGCCGACGCGCTTTGCCGACTGGTCAGGACGATCATTGGCCCGGAATAAGCGATTCCGGGATCGGGGTCGCTCGAGACTACGATATTGCCATTCGAACCTTTGGTCTGGACGATCGGGCCCGATTTCAGAAAGAGGCCGGTCAGGGCGATCGCTTCTTCGAGCGAGCCCCCGCCATTTCGGCGAAGATCAACCACGAGTCCGGCGATGTTCTCCTTCTTCAGCCGCTTCAGGAGCGCGAGCACATCCTTGGTGGTGCTTTTCTGGTGCTTGTCCATGTCGGCGTAGAACGAGGGAAGCGTGATCCAACCGAGTTTTACTGGCTCGCCGTTCTCGTCCTTCTTGATGATGACGTCGGCGCGAGCTTCCTGGTCTTTCAGCTTAATCTCGTCGCGGACGAGCTCGACCGTTTTGCGCTTTGACGGATCAGGCGCGTCAGCCGGAATCACGAGGAGCCGAACCTTGGTGCCCTTTTTGCCTCGAATCTGCTCGACCACCTTATCAAGGCGCATGTCGCGCACGTCGTTGAATTCTGCCGGACCCTGGGCCACCGCCGTAATCCGGTCGCCCACCTTCAAACGGCCGTCCGTCTGCGCCGGGCCGCCGGGCACCAGACTTTCGATCTTGGCGTAGCCGTCTTCAGTGCGAAGCATGGCGCCGATACCAACCAGGGAGAGTCCCATGTTGATGCTGAAATTCTTGAGGTCCGCTTTGCTCAAATACTCCGAGTGCGGGTCGTAGGTCTGGGCGAGCGCGTCCAAAAAGAGCTTCACCTGTTCGTCCCTGTCCTGCTCGTGGACACTGCGGCTGAGCCGGTCGTAACGACGGGCGACCAATTTAGGTCCCGGTTCGATCGGATGTTCGCTGAGATGTTCCTGAAGCAGTTCGCTGGCGATCCGGCCGCGCCAGACTGCATCCGCTTCCGCCTCGTCTTTCGGCCAGGGGGCTTTTTGGCGGCTCAATTCGATCGTCGCATTGCTCTTGAAATCGAAAGGCTTTTCGAGCTGCTGCTTGATTTTGGCCACCCGGTCGTCCACCCGCTTGAGATAGAGATCGTAGATTTCGTAGGCCGGCTTCACGTTTTGCAGCAAAACGTCATCGTCCAGGGAGGTGCCGTACTTCGCGGTCATCGCATCCACGTCCTGCTGAGTAAAGAAGAGGTGACTGAAATCGAGCAGCTCCAGATAGGTCTTCAGGAACTTCTTCGAAATCTCGTCGTTGAGCGGCTGGTGAGTGTAGTGACCCTCCTCGAGGAGGCGGCCCACCGAGTTGGTCACGCTGCCCAGGTCCGACTTCGCCTGCACGGGCGCTGCCGTCACCACCAGGGCAAAAAAGAGGAAGGGCAGGGCCAAAAGTGAGCGGATAGAAGGCTTCATTCGGAAAAAGAGGTTTTGGAAAGTCGCAGAATCCGGGCTGAACGCAAGGAAACCACGAGGGTGAAGATCATTTGTAGGTAGTGAGACACTTGTCACGCTGGAACATTCAAAACGAGCGGCGCGTGGCGCTTTTGCACGCAGCTTTCATTCCCTGCGGGACCAGGGTTGTAGCCAGGCAATGCGGCCCGGTCTGGCCCAAATTCGAACCTGCAATGGCCGGGGTCGCCGACCCCGGCTACAGTGGGTCGACGATGCAATACGAAACCTTCTGTGGCGGGATTTTTGAAACCAATTGTTACCTGATCCAGGCGCCGGAGGGACCCATCCTGTTCGACGCGCCGGATGGCGCCTGCGACTGGCTCGTTTCAAAGGGTTTAACCCCGAAACTGCTTCTGCTTACCCACGGCCATTACGATCACATCCCGGACGTCTCGAAAATCAAGCAGCGCTTTGATTGCCAGCTCGGCTGCCATGCCGAAACCGCGCCCATGATTTCCGATCCCGATTTCTTTCGGAGCTTCGGGTTCAAGCTGGAAATCGAGCCGGTGAGCCCGGATTTCCTGATCGAAGCCACCCCCGCCCGCAATTTTCTCGGTCTCGAGATGGAAGTGCTGGAAGTGCCGGGACATTGCCCGGGGAGCCTCTGCTTTTTCTCTCGGGAAGGTAAACTCCTGATCGGCGGAGACGTCTTGTTTGCGAGCGGAGTTGGGCGCTGGGATCTGCCGGGCGGTGACGAAGATCTTCTGTTCAGCGGGATCAGGGAAAAACTTTATCCCCTTGGCGATGAGGTCACGGTCCTGCCCGGCCACGGACCGCCGACGACGATCGGGACCGAGCGAAGAACGAACCCCTTTGTGCGATAACACAAGAAGCTACGCGAAGGCTTTCTCGACGAGCTCGGCTGCCCGGATCTTTTTCAAGTAAAGGGCAAGCGAATGCGCGTCCGCCGGGCACTGGAACAAACCTACATGGCCGTCGGGCCGGATCAGACAGAGAAACGGGCCTTGCGCGCCGTAAAGCCGGGCAAAATCGGCGTGGACGTCTTCGACATGTCCGGGGGCCACGATGAAGGAGCGAATGCGCAACGCCGCCAGGGACTTGACGAGATATTCGCTGGTTTCACCCAGCCCGAGCAAGGCAATCAGTCCAAATTCCCCGAGTAAGTCGAAGAGCGAAATGTTTCGGCCTTTGTTCCGAAAAATGATGTCGGGCGCGCGTTCGCCGGCACGAATGAAATCCGCGCCGCTCGAAAGTTCGGTGAGTCTGCCTCGATATCGTAGTTCAAGTTGCGACACCCTCCTGAACAAGCGGCGCTGGACGAACGCAGTGCCGAGAATGGGAAACACCATTCGCTCGCGGACGAAGCGCAGGATCGGATTCATCCCAAAAACCAGACGAGAAGCGGCGGTAGTTCCGCGAAGCACCGCGCGCGCAATCGGTTTCCGTTCCTCTTCGTAAGTGTCGAGGAGCGAATCGGGCGCGCCATCACGCAAAACGGCCGCCAGTTTCCAGGCCAGGTTGCTGGCGTCCTGGATACCAGTGGCAATGCCTTGTCCACCGAGCGGGCTGTGAATATGCGCGGCATCGCCCGCGACAAAAATCCTCCGATCGCGAAAGCGATCTACCATCCGCGCATTGATTCGAAAATCGCTTAGCCACAGCGGATCGCGGAGGCCGATATCCGCCCCCACCCGCTCGGCCAAGAGCCGCTGGACCAGAGACAATGTCACTTCCTGCGGTTCTGCAGCTGGTTCCGGGGCGCACTCAATGATCAGCCGCCATCTCTGCCCGCCGAAAGGCAACGCGCCCATGACCCCATCCCGGTGAAACCAGACCTGGACTTCGTTTTCGGCCCGGTCCCAGTCGATCGCTACGTCGGCGAGGAGAAAGCGCATAGGCATCGTAGTTCCGGCGAACGAAAACCCGGCTTGTTTACGAACAACGCTGTGCGCGCCTTCGCAGCTCACGAGAAACTGAGCGACCACCGTCTCGGCACCGCCGGTTTCGGAACGAACAAGTGCGCGAACGCGATCGCGGCCCTGCACGAATTCGACCAGCTCCCGACGCCGTTCCACGAGATTGCCTCGCGAGGCCAGCGTGCGCTCCAGAATTTCCTCTGTTTCACTTTGCGGAATAATGAGCAATTGCGGCTGGCAGGCATCGCGACCCGCCTGGTCGACTGGCGGCCGCAAGGCGATCCGGAGCAGTGTCCTCCCGCCAGAATGAAAATTGACGGCCCGAATGTCGCCGAAGCCGCGAGCATTGAATTCCGCTTTGATCCCGAGGATGGCGAAAACCTCCGAGACCCGTGGCTGGAGCCCCAGCGCCTTTGAGGTCTTCGAACGCCCCGCCTTTTTTTCGACGATCCGAAAGCGAATACCAAACCGCTGCAACTCGAGCCCCAGCGCCAGGCCGACTGGCCCGGCACCGGCAATCAAGACCTCGGTCTCCGATTCCACGGCGCAATCTCATCATGATTGCGCGGGCCGGACAATACTGGGGCTATCAATTACCGGTAGTAGTGGCGCGGATGAAAGCGGAGCCGAACCTCGAGCTCCCGCAGGTCCTCCCGCAGACGGTCGATCTGGGCATGGAGGCGGAGCCGGTCGAGCGGCCGGCGACCCAGCTCGTAATTCAAACGGTCCCGCTCGCGCAAAAGACGCGAATACTTCCAGCGAAGCTGATTGCCGCCGCGGTAGGACCCGTAGGAGAGGTGCGCGTCCACCCGGGAAAACATGATGTTTAGTTGATACAGCTCCGCTCGAAGCTGGCGAAAATCGGATTCGCGGTTTTCGCGGCGTTGGTCGCGAACAATGGGTTCGTTCCGTCGCTCATACGCCTGAGCTGAATTGAAGGTCCCGAAAGCCGAGACCGCCAGGAGTGCGATCAAAATGGAATTCTTCATACGGAGAGTTTGACGCATCAGACTCGCCCGCATTCACAACGCGCCTGGATTCGTCGCACTGATGGCCAGGAAGGCGAAGATGATAATGTCCTGCACCATGTGGGTGGTGAAGGCCCAGAAGAAGCCGCGGGTTTCGATCATGCTCCGGGCCCAAATCCAGCCGGCGAACCCCGCCATCAAAACGCCGAGAGGGCCCGAGGGCTGCCCATAATAATGGCCGAGACCAAAGTAGACGGCGGTCAGAAGAACCGCCTCTGGAGCTGAGAAGACGTTTCGCAGATGGGCCAGAAGAACGTTACGGAATTGGTATTCTTCGCTCGCGGCGTTGAGGGCGGACACGGCGATCATCCAGGGAAAAAAGCGGAGGATGAGGCCGCTCGCGGCAAAGTTCGGGTGCAGGGTAAAGTAGAGAAAGGGGGCCAGCGTGAGAGCAAAGGCCAGGAGCAAGCCGGGGCCAAACCAAGTCCACGGAACTGGCTGCCGAAGTCCTAGAAACCCGATCGGCTGCGCCGGGGCGGCGAGATTTCCCCGATTCAAATACAATTCGCGTCGCGTAAGGCCGCTCCCGATCAAAGTAAGGCTGACGAGAACCGCTCCGGAGACGGTCAAGGCTCGAGCTATGAAGAAGCGCGCACCCCAGTTGGCGTTGTCAGACAGCTCCCGAACGAAGCTCGTTTGCGCAAGGGCGGGCGCAATAAAGCTCCAGGCGAAATTCAGAGCGGCGATCGCAAAAAGGAAGCGGCTTAGACCACGAATTCGCGGAGAAGCGCAGACCGCCACCGCGGCCGCCAGCAAAATGACGGTTTCGATCGCGATAAAGGAGAATGAGACTCGATGTCCCGATTCCTTCCAGAACACTTCCGGAAGGGTGCTTCCGATGACGGCAACCCACGCGAGGGCGCGTCGTGATGGGTCGGAAGTATTTGTTGTTCTGGGGTTCATTGGCTTCGCGGCTACGACCGCGGCGATGCGGGGGTTTATTCGAGGCGATTTAGCAACGTGCCGAGTTTCTCAAGGTCCGGAATCTCGTCGACGAGCGACCGGAGCGAGGCCATAGCCGCCGGAATGTGATCGAGGAATGCTTTGTTGCCTTTCACGAGTCCAAGAAAGCCATAGGCACCCAGCGCCTGCATAAGCCGCTGAATCCCGCACAATCTCAAGACTGCGCGCGAATCGGCGGCGACTGGAGTGCCGGCGGCGGCGCGCTTCGATTCATAATCCGCCAGCAATTCCTCGCATTCCTCCCGCGAAAAAGTGACGTAAGGATCGAAGAGCAGCGAAGCCAGGTCGTATTCGGCCAACCCGGGCCGCATTCCCTGGAAATCAATCAGGTGCGCCTGGCCATTGCGGACGATGATGTTCTGCGATTGGAAATCGCGATGCACCAGGAGGCGCGGACGTTGTGCCAGACTCTCCGCGATCTCGGCGAGAGCGGGCAGCGTAACCAGCGTTGAGAGTTGCCGTTTCTCCACGCCGAAAAAACGGCCGAGACAATTCTCGAAAAAGTAATTCTGCTCCCAGCGATAGAGCGCGGCGTCAAACCCGGCGGGAAGATTCCGGTGAATGGCCTGCATCGCCGTCTCCGGCAGGCTGTGCAGTTTCACGATCTCGTCGAGCGCCGATTCATAGAAAGCGCGACGAACGAGCCAGCTTTCGTTGCGATAACTCCAGAGGTCCGTTTTGCCCAAATCTTCGATCCAAATCAGGCCCTCCGAGGGATCGTGAAAATAAATCTTGGGCGCTCGAATTTGATGTTCGGCCAGGAACTCCGCGATCTGCACGTAATGGCGGTTCTCTTCACGCTCGAGATTGTATTTAACGAGAATGATCGTCTGCTCCGGCGAACAGCGAACGCGATAAAACTTCCGGTCCGAGCCCCCTTTCTCGATGGGCGTGATCCTGACCTTCGCCTCTTCCAGACGCGGAAAATGAATCCTCGTCTGCCGAAGAAGGAGATCGCTGGTTTTAGATGTCGGTGTCACGGAGTGTTCCCTGGGCCTGTTTGCGGGCGCGGACAATACAACCCTGAAGCTGCGATTGGGAAGCGATTTGTGCGCCCGGCCAGAGAATTGTGTTCTCGATGGTGGCCCCCTCGGCAATGACACAATCGGCCCCTATGGAATAAAACCCTGAAAGCCGCGCGCTTGGATCGATTTTGGCCGTTGCCGCAATGCGCGCCGGCCAATCTGCTTCCCGGACATAGGCCGGCCGCCAATTCTCATTCGCGATAGTCCGGTGCACATCCAGGTACTCCCGGCGGTCGCCGATGTTGAACCAACCGCCTTCGTTCGCGACCACCCCGCCGATCTTTCCGCCCTGGCCGATCCATTCTATCAGAGTCGAAACATAGGAAACATGCTGGGCCGGCGGGATCCGCTCGAAAACCGCACGCGTCCAGACACAAATACCGGCAAAATCGTAGCGGCCCTCCCGGCCATATCGATTGGTGATGTCGACAACGCGGTTTCCCTCCAACGCGACGTCTTTCCCGAGATGCGTCTCGCGCAAGGCCAGCGTGACGTCGTTTCCGGCCCGGAAATGCTCGTCGAGCAATGGCTGAAGCTCGATGTCGGTGAGCAGGTCGCCGCTGTAGGAAATAAAGAGTTCGTCGCGGAACAAACGCTCCACGTTTTTGATGCCGCCGCCCGTCCCGAGAATTTCCGGCTCGTGGACCAGCTCGACGGGATGGCCGCGGTAAGCGCTTTCCGCGAACAATTCCCCGAACGGCTCAGGCCGGTGGTGCGTGTTAATCACGAACGATCGCACCCCGATCGAGATCAGGTGATCGAGCACGAAGGTGATCAGCGGCTTTTGATAAATTGGGGTCAGCGGCTTGGGCAGATCTTCGGTGAGCGGTCGCAACCGCATTCCGAGCCCGGCGCCGAGGACGAATGCCTTCGTGATCATTCGTGCGCAATGCTTGTGTCTGGCCGCCAATTTGATAGAACTGAACCCATGGCGGAAGAAACGATCTGGCGCGGGACGGCCTCGCAACTGAAAAATCTCGGTTGTTTCATTCTCTGCTTCCTTTTCTGCTGGCTCATCGTGCCGATCTTTATCGGGCTGCGGCGGTATCTCGAAACCAAGAACCAGGTGTACGAGTTGACGAGCGAGCGTGTGAAAATGAGCCAGGGAATTTTCAGCAAGGTCACTGAAACGCTGGAGCTGTATCGGGTCAAAGACATCGAAACGTCCCAACCGTTCATCTACAGAATGGTCGGGTTGGAAAACATCAAGGTGAACACTTCCGATCTGTCGTCGCCGGTTATTTTGATCGACGGCCTCCCCCAAAGCGTTGGGTTCGCCGACAAACTCCGGAACCAGGTCGAGATCATCCGCACCCAGAAGAAGGTGCGGGAGCTGGATATCGAGTAGCGGCGGGGGGGCGCCAAAGGCGCAGTCTCATTCCATAGCCTGGGGCAACGCCCCAGGATCTGTTCGTGTGTCCGCCGAGCGCTGAAGGCGCGATTCAATCTTGGGGAACGACGATCGGAACCGGTGGTTGAGGCGCGCTTTCAGCGCTTGGGCCTCAAACGGACTGGTTTCCTGGGGCGCTGCCCCAGGCTAATCTGAGACGCGCCTTTGGCGCTACAAATCACCGCCTGAGGTACAGCGTCTTCGTTCCGAAATCGATGATGCCGTGATAACGGCGCAGGATTTCTGAGCCCAGCAGACCGGCGACTGGCGGCGAAGCGTTCAGCAAACCGCCGTGGATTAATCCTTCGAGATTAATGACGCCGACATCGTTGCTCCGCATATCCATCGAGCCGATGGAAAAACGCGAGATGGTCGCGATCTGGACGCCGCGCTGTTTCAGATTTACCCCGGAGGAACTGAACGGCGTGTCGCGCAACGGAATTCGCATCCGCCGGACAAAGCGTGAATGCAGGAGGGTGGCGAACGCGCCCGTGTCCACCATCAATTTCGCCTTAATCCCATTCACGCTGCCGTCGACGTAAAGATTATAGCCGTCGCTGACGTGGATCGGGATGCCGCGAAATCCGCTGAAGTCGAATCCGGGCACGCGCCCCGGCACGCTCGGATTTATCTTGAGAACGAGGATCTGCCGCTGGCAATCCAGGAGCGCCTTGGTGGGGAACAAAACGTCCGCGCCGAGGATTCCATCGATCTCGTCGCCTTTGGTCGAGCGGCGCAGGCCGCCGAGGTCCACCAGCACCATTGGCTCGTCCACGAGATTGAGCGAGCCGAGCCGAAGATTGCGGGCGATCGCCACGGTGTTGAACGCGCCGTTGATGCTCAAGCGCGATGGGATGGCCGACTTGCCGGAGATCGGGGCCATTCCGAAATAGGCGCGACGTTTGATGGAAATGGCGCTGACCGGCGCGCCAGAGTCCACCCCGAGAAGGGCCGGCTTGCCATTAATTTCGGCGCGGACCAGCAAATGATTTTGGGTCGAGCGAATCAGGGGCAGCGCTTCGTAGAGCAAAGCTCCCGAGTTCGAGGGACCCCGCCGGGCGGGAGCCGCCATCGCCGGGAGGGCGAAAAACGCGGCGGCCAGAAGCGCGGCTACGATTTTTCGCAACGGTGAGGAAGGCGGCTGGATGAACACGGGCGGGAGAATAGCACGTTGCCGCCGCCGCGAAAATGCCGGCCGGAAATTAGTGAGCCGGCTGGACGGTCTCGGTCCTCGGCCGCGGTGGCGCGTCCGGATGCCAGCTCCAGACCGCGAGCATGACAAAAAAACCGACGACATAAGCGACGGCCACCCACCAGCCGTGGCGGAGCCATTGGCCGACCGACCTCCCCTCCGGGAACATGTTCGTGATCGCCACCCCCGCCGACGATCCAAACCAAACCATCGAACCGCCGAACCCAACTGCGTAAGCCAGGAAGCCCCAGTCGTACCCGCCTTGTTTCAACGCCAGGGCGGTCAGCGGAATGTTATCGAAGACCGCGGACAAGAACCCAAGACCGAGAGCCGATTGCCACGAAGCTATGGGCAATTTCTCGACGGGCATCATGGACGCGCAAACAACCAGGGAGAGGAGGAACAAGGATCCCTTTAATGCTTCCGGCAGCACTTCCCAGTCGGGCCGCCGCAGGCCGGCCGAAACCAGGATCGCCAGCCAGACAGCGGCGCCGATGAAGGGGAAGCGAGGCGCCACGTCCGGGAATTTTATGTTCACGAACACGTTGGTGGCGATGGCGAGGACAAGAATCAGCCCGACGATCCCGATCCGCGTCATATCCACGGTGGTGTGCTGGTGGCTTCGTTCCAGGATGGGAGAATATTTCTGCTGCTGGATCGCGGCCGGAATGCCGAAGACGAGGAGCGCGACCGTGGAAGCGATAATGGCCTCGAACACCACCGTGGGCGAGACTCCGGCGATCCACATCATCGTGGTAGTCGTGTCGCCGACGACGCTCCAGGCCCCACCCGCATTGGAGGCCGCGACAATGGCCGCCAGATAACCGATGTGGACTTTGGCGCGGAAAAGTTGATGCGCCATCGCGCCGCCGATCAGCGCCCCGGCGATATTGTCGAGAAAACTGGAAAGAATCCAGACGATCACGAGGAGGAGAAATCCCCCCTTCCAATCGTGCGGCAGATACTTCGGCAGGATGACCGGAAGATGGCTTTTCTCGAAATGGCGGGACAACAATTCGAATCCCATGAGCAAACAAAGCAGGTTCGCCAGGATGACCCACTCATGCTCGACGTGAACCAGGAACCCGGTCACGCCGGGACCGGTTTTGAACCCAGTAAACGCGATCTTGTAGAGGGCAATTGTCGCCAGCCCGATCAAGGCGACCCGGAGGGTGTGATGATGGAAAAGCGCGATGCCGAGCAGGACCACGCCGAAGAGAATGAAATCGACCGGAATATGCAGCAGGGCTGGCGCTGCCGTGACCGCCAAAGCGCTAACGGGAATGGGCACCATACGCAGCGGGCAAGAGCCAATCGGTCACGGCCGGGAAATTAGCATGCGGGTCTCCGGGTGAAAACGCTTGCTTCACTCCGCGAGAGTCTCTAGTTCGATGGGGTGAATTCGAGTGCTGGTGGCCTGACTGGTTGTTAACTGGGTCCGATGGGCTGGAATTTACAAGCGCATGTCACAACCACCTGCAGCTGAGAACGGCCAGTTCGTAAAAGGATTCGGCCTCTTCGATTCCACCATGCTGGTAGCAGGGTCGATGATCGGCTCCGGCATTTTCATTGTCTCCGCCATCATCGCCAAACAGGTCGGCTCCCCGGGCTGGTTGCTGGTGGTCTGGCTGGTCACGGGCGTGCTGACCTTGATGGCCGCTCTTTCGTACGGCGAATTGGCCGCGATGATGCCGAAGGCGGGCGGGCAATATGTCTATTTGCGCGAAGCCTTCTCGCCGCTCTGGGGTTTTCTCTACGGCTGGACCCTGTTCCTCGTTATCCAGACCGGAACCATCGCGGCCGTCGCGGTGGGTTTCGGCCGTTACACCGGCGTGCTCATTCCATGGGTCTCGGAATCGAATTACATCATCGAGCCGATCCGCCTCGGCGGCTACGCGATCTCGCTCTCAACCGCACAGCTCCTCGGGCTCGCCATGATCGCGCTCCTCACCTTCATGAACACGCGCGGGCTGAATCTGGGCAAGCTCGTCCAGAATGTTTTCACCACCGCGAAAACCGGGGCGCTCATCGCGCTCATCGTCCTGGGGATCATCGTGGGACTTCGTTCGGGCGCGGGCTCGGCAAACTTCAGCGATTTCTGGACGTTGCGCGGAGGTTTGCAGGAGGTCGGGCCGGGGCTGACCGCGATCACGGCGTTCGGTCTCTTTGTCGGCATCTGCGTGGCGCAGACCAATTCGCTGTTCTCCGCGGACGCCTGGAACAACATCACCTTCACCGCCGGGGAAGTGAAGAATCCGAAGCGAAACATTCCGCTCTCACTCGCGTTCGGCACGTTCCTTGTGATCGGCCTTTATCTCCTGGCGAACGTCGCCTATCTCGCCGCGCTTCCGTTTTCCGCAATCCAGAATGCGCCCAGCGATCGAGTCGCTTCCGAGACCGCGAATGTCATTTTCCCGGGCGCGGGCGCGACCATCATGGCGGTCGCGATCATGATTTCCACTTTCGGTTGCAACAACGGGCTGATCCTGGCGGGCGCGCGCGCCTACTACGCCATGGCGCGGGACGGTCTTTTCTTCCGCCGCGTTGGCGAGCTGAACAAAAACCATGTCCCAGCCTGGGGTCTCATCATCCAGGGAATCTGGGCCGGCGTCCTCGTCCTGCCGCGCACCGTGAAGACCGATGCCGCCGGCAAGATCACCGGTTACGGAAATCTCTACGGCAACCTGCTCGACTACGTCATCTCGGCCGCGCTCATCTTTTATATTCTCACCATCATCGGCCTGTTCGTTCTTCGCCGGAAACGCCCGGACGTTGAGCGCCCGTATAAAGCATTTGGTTACCCGATCATCCCGGCGCTCTACATCATTGGCGCGTCCGTGATCCTCGCCGTCCTCTTCATTTACCAAACGGCTACGACCTGGCCCGGCCTCATCATCGTGCTGACCGGCGTGCCGATCTATTTTCTCTGGCGCAAGGCCGAACCCGGACCCGCGGCAGACAACCAACCCAGATAGCGACCGAAACCACTGCGCAGTTAGCAACCAACCAAAAGGAAAGCGGACCATGGCAAATCTATTCGCAAGAAAGCCCCTTGATAAGCTGATGACGGAAGCAGCCGAGGTCGGCGAGCACAGCCTGAAGCGTTCGCTCGGGCCGTGGAACCTGATCGCGCTGGGCATTGGTGGCATCATCGGCGCCGGCTTGTTCGTCCGCACCGCGGCGGCGATCGCGGACCGAGCGGGTCCATCGGTTGTGCTCGCTTTCATGGTGGCCGGGATCGGCTGCGCGTTCGCGGGCCTCTGTTACGCCGAGTTCGCTTCCATGATTCCGGTGGCGGGCAGCGCTTATACTTATTCCTACGCCACCATGGGCGAATTCGTCGCCTGGATCATCGGCTGGGATTTGATCCTCGAATACGCGGTCGCAGCAGCCACCGTCTCATCGGCCTGGAGCGAGTACGCGAACCTCGTCCTGGATTGGTTCGGGCTGAAAATCCCGTACCAATGGTGTCACACCCCATTCGAGCACGACCCGGCAGGCGTGACCGGGATCATCAACCTCCCGGCGATCTTCATTCTTTTCCTTCTCACGCTGCTGCTCATTCGAGGCACGAAAGAATCGGCGTTTGTGAACGGTCTGATTGTGGTCCTCAAGGTCAGCATCGTTCTTCTCATCATCGGCCTCGGGTGGGGATTCATTAATCCGGCCAACCACACGCCGATGATTCCGGCGCCTGCGAGTTACACGACCCCGCAGGGAATCACGCACTCGTACGGCGGAATCCTCGGCATCCTTGGCGCCGCGGGCGTCGTTTTCTTTGCTTACATCGGGTTCGACGCGGTTTCGACCGCGGCGCAGGAAGCGCGCAATCCAAAGCGCGACATGCCAATCGGCATCCTGGGTTCGCTTTTCTTCTGCACGATTCTTTATGTGCTCTTCTCCTACGTCCTCAGCGGCATCGCGACGGTTGCGGATTTCCGGAGCACGGGCCGCGAAGCGTCGGTCGCGTTCGCGATCAGCAAATACATGCACGGCTACGAATGGCTTTCGAAGTCGGTCACGGTGGCGATCCTGGCGGGATTCTCGTCGGTCATTCTGGTGATGTTGCTCGGCCAATCGCGCGTCTTCTTTTCCATGAGCCGCGATGGCCTGGTGCCGTCGGTTTTCTCCGCGGTCCATCCGAAATACCGCACGCCTTACAAATCGAACGCGATCTTCTTTGTCTTTACCGGTCTGATGGCCGCGTTCGTTCCGGCGGACGTGACCGGCGAAATGACGAGCATCGGGACGCTCTTTGCCTTCATCCTGGTGTGCATCGGCGTCTGGATCATGCGCGTCCGAAGTCCTGAGATGGAACGCGGGTTCCGGGTTCCGTGGGCTCCCGTCGTTTGTACGCTCGGAATCATCACCTGCGGCGCGATGATTTATGGACTCGGCTGGACAAACTGGCTGCGGTTGATCGTCTGGCTGGTCATCGGGTTCGTGATTTACTTCGCCTACGGCAAGAGTCACAGCCGGATCAGCGAGCCGCCGCCAGAGATGCCGAAGGGAATAAGCCTCGGGAAATAATTCGGTTGGCGGAATAGGTGGATCGCGCGCTACGTCGCGCGATGGGTTACTCGCAGCCTCGTCGCTCACATCGAGCGACGTAGCGCTCGATCCACCAGTTACATCCGGCTCGTCGCGCCGAAACCGAGAATCGATTCGAGCCGTTGCCGGGTAAAGAACGCCTCGCGGGGGTTGCGAAGACGGGCGCGTTGCTGCGACGCGTTTCCGGACAGGCCGGATTCAAGCGTGCGCAAAAGCTCGCGTTCGGATTCGGGCAGCGAAGCGTCTGAATTGTCGGCCTGTTCCTGTAATCGGCCGACGATTTCAACGATGGCGTCGCCATCGTATTTCGATCCGCGAAAAGCGTCGACGATCCGCTGGAAGCTCAAATGAAACGGAACCGTCGCCACGTCGATCGGCCCCGTCTCGGCCACGTCGTCCGGGGGCGTTACGACTGCATCCGACGTCGCCACGGAATTCCAGACATCCTCCGGCGCATAAAATCCCAGTTCGATCCGGTAGGAACTGCGCGCATGCAAAACCGTAATGAGCTGACTACCCGCCATCGGCTCGACCGCGGTTTTCGATTCTTCGATCCCTTCGTGCCACAATACTCGCAGGTGCGCCTTGCGGTCCGCCGGCGGGTTATCGCCGAAAACTTCCACCCAATCGATGTCCCAATAGGCAAAAAGCGTGTGCGGATCGCGCGCAATGGCGAAGAGAAACGCTCCGCCATAAGAGCGCGGAAGGTCTCCCAGATTTTCGAAATCGGCGCTCGGAGCAGGCGCACGCTCTTCGAGTGGAACGATCGGCCGGCTGGAAAGAACAAACGCAGCGCCGCCACCGGCTTCATCGCTTTCCGGTGCCGCCGCTACATTCTCGACACTCGTTTCATCGATCTCGGTCGCGAAGTCAGCCATGTGCCCAACGATACACGAAATCGGCGGACGCGATAGCGAGAGCGCGCGACGAAATCGTGTCTCGAAGGACTAAGGAGGGCTGATCTCGTAAACCTCGACCGTGGCTACACCGGTGGCATTCTTGCCTTCGACGATGGCGGTATAAAGCCCGGGCGCGACGCTGGCCAGCAGCGCGGCCTCCGCGTCCATCGAAGGCGCGAGAGTCGGCGCCTGGGCCAGAATCGCGGCTTCGTTTGCCCGCCAATCATCGTTCGAGGCAATCTCAGCGCCGTTTTGATCCACCAGCTTTAACTTTGGATCCGGCAGGGCGCCCGCGACGCCGAAGGATGAAAGCGACGGACCGAGCGAACGCACCAGGATGCTGGCGTTGCCCCTGGTCGGAGGTCCAACAATCACGCCTCCAATCAAAACGTTATCGCCCGTCCCGACAAAGCCGCGTGTGCTGAGGTTGCCGAGCTTCGAATTGGAGGCCGGGTCAATATCAAACACCTCGACAATGCCCAGCCTCGGCGCGCTGGTATCCTTATCCCGAAGGATTACGGTGTAAGCGCCCGGCGCCAGCGTCTTGACTATGGCCGACTCAAGAGGGCTCTCCGGCGCGAGTCCGGTCGCGATAATTTCGTCTTGTTGGTTGACTTGCCAGTCATCATTCGCGGCGATCCCGCTCAAGGCGTTGAAAAGTTCGATCGTCGGATCGTGGAGCGGATCCGCGATCCCAAAACCGGAAAGCGACGGGCCCCGCCCGCGGACAATAACTTTCTTCGGCTCGGTGCCAGTGATGATGAATCCGCCGATCAAGACATTCCCGCCCGTGCCGACCTGGGCCCGCGTCGAAATGTTCTGGAGCGTGGCTGCCTGGGAACCTGCTACGACATAGATGGCCGCGTTGGCCGTCGTGTCGTTCGCGTTGGCGTTGGCAGTACTGTCGATGGCATTGGTCAGGCGAACCTTGGTGGTGGTATCGGGATAGGTCCGGACCGAAAAGCCCCCGAGCAAATCGCCCCGCCGGGGATTACCGACGAGTTTCTTCTGGATGGCGATAGTGATCAGTCCGTCAGGTGTGTAGCTGGCGGCATCCGGTTCTCCGACTGCGGTCGTATTCGGATCGGCCAGCACCAACCCGATCACTCCGGTCGTGACGATCCCGTATTCGAACGAAATCGCGCCCGTGTTATCGGAAGTCATTCCGACGTAAAATTGGCCGCCGGACGAAGAGGGAGAATTCCAGATGATTCTCCAGCGCCGGCTCGGTGGAATGAGACTGAGGTCCGTCATCTTGAGATTGAAGACGAGCAATCCGGCGTTGGGACCCGTGGCGGGCTCGGAGATGGAGAGAGATTGAATGTCCAAATCCGGATTCGCGGCCGGCGGCCCTACTTCCGCCGTCGGATCGGTCGCCACGATGAAACCGGTGGGCGTGAGGGGGTCGCCGACGTAGCGCGCCGTCACTTCGTTATCCCCGCACGACGACCCCTGGGCATTGGTCGCTACCACCTTGTAATAATAGGTCGAGCCCTGGTCCGTCGCAGTCGTGTCGTCGTAGTGGAGTTGATCTGCGGGAACTGACGCCAGCAAGGTTTCCGTGCCAGGCGAAGTGGAGCGCAAAACATCATATCCGGTGATGTCGGAGCCACCGTCATCGGCCTCCGACCACGATAAATGCACTGCGCTGGCGTTCCGCGTCACGCTGACAAGCGGGGTCCCGGGCGCAGCCACCCCGGGCGAATCGAAAGCGCTCAGGAGCCTGCGCCCACCGGTTTGCCGCGCGATCGCCGCGAGAGCCGTGTAGGAATTGCCGGTCGCGTTCGGTGGCGCCTGGACACATTCTCCGCCGCTGCATCCGTCGGCGTAAGCGACCAGGATTCGCCCTTCATGGTCGATTTGCACATCCATGAAATCGAGAAGGTTCCGGCAAACATTCGCCCCACCCGCCAGCCAGATGCAGCCGCGCTGCACCGCGTCGTTGGGCGTCGCATCGACGGTCGACCAGGTCGCGCCGCCATCATACGTGGTCGCAACATAAAGATGCCAGATGCCCGTGAATCTCGGTCCCTGCAACCCGCCCGCTGTCGGGGTTCCAAGAAAAGCAAAGGCCGCGCGATCGTTGTCGCCCGCAACAACTTCCGGGAAGACGACGTTGTTGATTCCAAATGCGGCCCCGACATCCAAAGGAGCGCTCCAGGTAAGGCCACGGTCGTTCGAAACACTGATCGCCGCGGTCGTATCGCCATCCGCATAACCAAAGTAAAGTCGTCCTCCGTCACCAATGCCGACGGATGGATCGCTGCCGCCCGCGGCGCTCGCCGGGACTTTGCGAACTTGCCAGGTGAGACCGTTGTCTTCCGAAGCAACGACCGCCTGCTCGCCGCCGCAGCCCCGGTTCGGAACGTAGACAGTTCCATCCGGCGCTACTTTCACATGGCCATGCAACGTCCCGCATTGACTCGTATAAATCACCACCGACGGGCCGTAGTTGATCCCGCCGTCATCGCTCCGCGCACAGTTCGCGTCGACGAGAGCCTGCGAACAATAGTAAACGGCATGCGGATTTCCGGGAGGCCCAACCAGCGGCAGATGATAGGGACCGCCGCCGACCGTTTGATGGTCGACGCCCGACGCTATTCCAGCTCCGTTGCTCGGCGTCCAAATATCGCCGTCATTAGCCGGTGACGGCGGGCTGTCGGTGAACGAGGACTCGCCCACGATCACGTTGGCGGCAAAGGACAAAAGGTGCACGATCGTGCGTCCCGTCTGGAAATCGGTGTAGAGAATCGGATCGAAATCTTCCTGCGAAGTCGGCGCCGGTCTGTTCTCCCACAAAGCGCGCGGAGTGGCGCAAGCGCCGTTGAAAGTCACGCGCAGAGTCTGGACATCCGATTGAAACATCGCCCGGCCTTCCGGGTGGCCGGCGATTGGCAGACCAACGCCGATCGAAGGCTCGCCCGAGCTGCGGCCGAGCGTGTTCGGACCGGCTGCCGGCGGATTAAAGTTTTCAAAACGCGGCGGCAATCCGCTCGCGACTGGCGCCGGGGCCGGCAACGGCGATGCCGGGGCCAGAGCCGCGGTACCGGAATATTGATTGGCGCTGGTGGCCGCGAAATAGACGACGTGGACCACGAAATCGCCCGTCCCGATACTGCTTCGGCGGGGGTCGAGATCAACCTGCTCCTGGGTGGTGCCTCCGGCGCCGGAAGTGGCAACAATCGGTCCCTCGAGCGTCCCTTTGTGGACATACATGTCGTAGTCCGCCGAGGCAGCCGACCAGTTGATCTGGACGTGCACCACCTTGTTCGCCGCCGCCCAATCCGCCGGTGTCCCCGTGATCGTCAATTTGAAGCTATCGCAATTGGTCCCCTCATCGCAGGAGTCTTCTCCGCCACCCGTTGGCGGAACTCCCGAGGCAGTTCCGTTCCAGGTAAGGTCGGGTCCGGAAGGGCCGATGCTGCCCTCGGGAGGATCGGCGGCGAAAGCCAGGAAACCCAGGAGCGCGGAAATGGCGAAGCAACAGCATACCGCGACCGATCGCAGGATGAAGATGCCGGATTGATTGGACGAAGTTTTTTTCATGCGGACCTCTTTTTCATGCTCCCGCTTTCGGATGGACGGGCAGCGCGAGGATCGATCATCGAAAAATGATTCGTCATGGGATGGTGCGGTGCCGCCAACTCGGCCGCGAACGCGACGCCGATGCAGGACAATAATTAATTCGCGGAGAAAACGGGGATTGGTTCCGCCCCGGACCGCGTTTTCACATTACATTTCCGTCACTTTGACCATCTGTGACAGCCTGGCCCGCGACGAGGCCTTGAAGCCAAGAAGCGCGGCAGCTACGCAGAATTATCCTGCGTCAAGACGTTGTAGGGCAAGCGCTCCGCTTGCCACCTAATAATCAGCCGCCCAGCTTACATTCCCGAGCCGACGTATTCCGCTGAGTAATTATCGATCTTTGCCGTGCTGCCGACCGACGGCGTTTTTTCCACGTCGTAAGCAACGTTGCTCGCTACCCGGTTCGTCTGGGTGTCGTAAATCATCACCGTCTTTTTTGCCTTCGGGTGAGTCTTCTGGCCGCGTTCGGTGTCGACCGCGATGTAGCGAACCTTCTTCGCTTTCATGTTCGCCTTACGCTGGGCCGACATGTGCGCGTAGGACCGCTGGGCCCGCTGCTCGGCCAACTGCCGCTGGTGTTCCGTCGCTTGATGTTGCGCAACCGCATAAATGACGGTCGCCACCAGCGCCGCCGCCACCACGGTTTCCGCATGGCTGCCCCCGAACCCCACACTCGGAAGATACGGGATTTGGGCCCGGGCGACCGACGCACCGGACAGAAACGCGCAGACGGTGAGAACACAGGAAGCTTTGATGATGAACGTTTTCATGGGCGGCGTCCTTTATACCTCGCCGGAAATTCCGTTACAAGCTGGATTTCTACTGAGGCGCCGCCCGCACATCCCCCTTGCCAGCGGGAAGCCGAATGCTATTACCGGCCTGTGGCATCGCTCCCGTTGATTTTTATCTCCGCCGTCAGTCGCGAGCTGCGGAGTGGCCGTCAGCTGGCCGCCAACACCCTCACCTTTCTCGGTTACCAGCCAATCTGGCAGGACATTTTCGGCACCGAAACCGGCGACCTGCGCGGGATGCTTCGCCAACAGATCGATCAATGCAAAGGCGTGCTCCAGATCGTCGGCAAATGCTACGGCGCCGAGCCCCCCGAACCCGATCCGGAGTTCGGCCGCGTCAGTTACACCCAATATGAAGCTCTTTACGCGCGGAAGAAGGGCAAAAAAGTCTGGTACCTTTTCATCGACGAGACTTTCCCTGTCGACGCCTGCGAAGGAGAACCGGACGAATTGCGAGCGCTCCAGGCGGCTTATCGCCAACGGTTGCAATCGGACGCGCATCTTTTCCATCCGCTAACCACGCGGGAAGGATTGGAGGCCAGCGTCCTGAAGTTGCGCGGCGACCTTATCCGGTTGCGGCGCGGCGTGAAACAATGGGCGGCCGGCGTCGCCATTCTCCTGGTGATCAGCGTCGGCCTCGGCGTTTGGCTTCTTTATAACCAGCGCGAAACCAACAAGCGCGTCGTCGAAGCTCAGCAGGCGATGGTGAACATGAGCTCGGAGATGACCAAGCTGCGCGAAGGCATCCTGAAGTATCCGCGCGTCGAAGCCGAAGTCCGGCAATCGCGGCCCGAAGATAATCCGGCGGTCGTCCAGGAAAAGGTCTACGACGCTTTGAGTAAGGAACTCGGCGTCGACTCGAAAGTCCTTCAGCAAAAGCTGCCCGATGTCGCCATCAGTCTGCAACGCGCACCGGATGCGTCCACCTACGAGAAGGCCAACGCCGCGTATGTCGCCAAGGATTACCTCGGAGCGGAGCGGCTCGCTTTGCAGGCGGTAGAAGAACTGCAAAAGAACGCCTCAACCAAGCCCGGGGAAATCGTCCAGGCATATCAGCTCGCCGGTTTCTCCGCGCAAAAGCGCGTTCAATTCAAGACCGCGATGGAATATTTCCGGGCCGCGGAAAAATTAACCGACCGCCAGGGCAACCCAACCCAATGGGCCGACATCCAGCACGCCATCGGCGATTTGCTCATGGAACAAGGCGCCTACCGCGAAGCGGAAGACGTCATGCGCGCGGCGGCCGAAACCCGCGGGCAGGCGCTGGGCCCCGAGCAACCCGATACGCTCCGCAGCCGGGCGCGCGTCGCTTATGCGCAATATCGCCAGGGCAAATACAATGAAGCCATCGCCAGCTTGCGCGCGCTCCTGGCTAATTTCGAAAAGGTCCTCGGTCCCGAGCACCCCGATACGTTGCTGGTCAGGAACGGCCTAGCCATTACGCTCGATAACGGAGGCAAACCCGCCGAAGCGGAAGCGGAGCATCGCCGCATTCTCGCCATCCGAGAAAAAGTGCTCGGTCCCGAGCATCCCGACACCTTGAAGACGCGGAACAATATTGCCCTGACCCTCGACCGGCAGGGCAAACACGCGGAGGCGGCCAGCGAATATCAGCAGGTGATCGACCTCGAGAACAAGGTGCTCGGTCCCGAGCACCCCGATACCCTACGGAGCCGCGGCAGCTTTGCCTACGCGCTCGATCATCAGGGGAAGTTTGCGGAAGCCGAGTTAAACCTGCGCGATGTAATCCGGCTCGAAGAAAAGATCCTCGGCCCAGAACATCCCGACACCCTGGTCAGCCGGCTCCGTCTCGACAAAGTCCTGATGAGCCAGGGGAAATTCGCCGAAGCGGAGACCGATTATCGGACGCTCGTTGGTCTCGAACAGAAGGTCCTCGGCCCGGAACATCCCGACACCTTGTCTGCGCGCTCAGGTCTGGCCAACGCCTTGCAGGCCCAGGGCAAACACGCGGAAGCTGCCGCTGAATATCGCGAAGTTATCACGCTCGAAGAAAGAGTTCTCGGGCCGGCACACCCAAACACGCTGATCAACCGGAACAGCCTGGGCAACGCGTTGATGGGAGATAAGAACTACGCCGAAGCCGAAGCGATGTTCCGCGAGCTGGTCCAGGTCGCTACGAAAGCCTTAGGGCCCGAGGACGTGACCACAATCCGGAGCCGGCGCGGCCTGGCGAACGCGCTCTTCAACCAAAACCGATTCCCCGAAGCCGAACCGGAATACCGCAAGGTCCTGGAGCTGGCCGAAAAAGTTCTCGGCCGCGAGCATCTCCTCACGCTCGATGCCTGCTTCGATCTCGCTGGCAACCTCGCGCGCGAAAACAAACTTCCCGAAGCAAAGCAACTGGCCAAACGCGCCGCCGACACCGCCCGCAAAGCCCTCGGCCCCAATCACCCCGCCACCCAGAAATACGCTGCCTTCCTGGCCGAGCTCGAAAAGAAGAACACCCTCTAGCGCGGCCTCGGCGCCTGATCACTTCCGCTCAAATGAAGACTGTTCAGGTTAAAGTAAAACCTAACGCTCGAATCAGCCTGCTAACGGCAGCCGCGGAAGGCCCGTGGCTCGCCCAACTGACATCGCCTCCTGTCGATGGGAAAGCCAATCAGGAACTCGTAGCTCTAATAGCCCATCATTTCGCCTGCCCGAAATCTGCCGTCTCAATTATGAGCGGCGTATCTGGAAGAATGAAGTGGGTCCGGATTGATGCGATTTGAATTGTTAATGTGGGAGGGGCCTTGGTGCCGCGACTCCTCCATCGATCAAAGAAAGCTTCCGCCGGATCACGTCGCGGACTTCGTCGAGGAGTTTCGGCTTGTCGGGCCCGGGGCAGGCCGGTACGTTCTGGGGCATGCTCCCCAGTTTGGAAACTTTCCGACCTCAATGCAACCGTGATAGATCGGAAAATCCCGCCTTTAAAGACGGGGTTTCCCAATCTACTTCTCGTTAGACCTCGGAAGCATTTCGCATGAAGCGCGACATGAACCTTATTCGCTCGCTTCTTCTGTTGTACGAAGGCGAGGAGCCAAAACCAGACTTGTCAGAGTGGACCGAGGATCAACAAGTCTATCATTCGGCGCTGCTGGTGGAAGCGAAGCTTGTCGATGGCTCGATTCTGCCAGACCACACCGGCTACCCCAGGGGCACTGCCGTCTTACGGCTCACATGGGACGGCCATGAATTTTTGGACGCCGCCCGAAATGAATCCGCTTGGAAAAGCATTCGCAAGAAGGCAGTCACTGCAGGCGTCTCTCTTACGTTTCCGGTCCTTAAGACTCTGCTCACGCACTACATTAAAGAAAAGCTTGGGATTCGGGACAGTGATGCGTGAGAATGCCGGCCAAAGGTCTAACCACGCGATGGAGCGAACGGCGGACCGCTGTGTGTTCACATTTCAGATGACTTCCACGCTTCCACTCCGAGCCACAGGCGGTCTCGTCCGCCGTCGCTCATCTTATTCTCGTTAGGTCTATGCAGCGCGCCCTTTTCATCTCCGGACTCGCAATCGTTTGCTCATCCGCCAGCGCCCAATCGGGCGCCGGCGGATTCGTCTACGGAAAAGATCACGCCTATTTTCTAGAGGCGCCGAAAGCTTGGGTGATGGACTCGGGCGACGCTGCGAAGGAGAAAGTCGGCGCGGTGTTCCACCCCGCCAATGCGCATTGGCCCGAGTCCGGCGTCATCATCTATACCGACTTCTACAAGAAGCCAGGTGTACAGACGCCGAGCGATGCGATGAAGAATGATGTCGCCCTCTTTCAGAAAGAGGGCTCAACCATTCATCCGGTAAAGAAGCCGTCGATCAAGACAAACATTGGGGGACTCATTGGTGAGGTCTATCACTTCGGTCCAGACCAGCGGGGCCAGTACGACGCCCGAACCTATTTCTTCTTCAAGGGCTACATAGACTATTTTATTCTCACGGCGCGCGATAAAGCGACGTTCGAAAAGTCACTTCCCGCATTCGAGCACGTTGTGCGCTCCTACGCGCCACAACTCAAAGTCATTCATGAACCGGCCAAAAAGACCTAACCAGATTAGATGAGAAGGCGGCGAGAGCCTGAGCGTTGCGCGCTCGGGTAAACTCGACGCCTATGAAGCAAGAAAAGAAGCAAAAAACTATCGGCTTGGATCTGGGAGAGAAGCGACACCGGTTTTGTGTGCTGGATGGCAAAGGG